>JBHEKO010000454.1:0-11848 GCA_041859475.1 Candidatus Hydrogenedentales bacterium | reverse complement strand
CTCCACAAAGTCCGCCACATTGCAGAAAAGTGCGCCGTTCCATTTGGTTGTCCCCCTGTTTGATTGTGAGATGCCCCCGGCATCACTCGTTCCGACAACTTGCCACTTTCACCTGAGCGCGTGTCAAGTACGGCACTCATTCTACACCAAGTAGCGGCTAATGCACCGGCCGTTTTGACCTCTTCGGCTCATGCCCCTATACTGCGTGCCGTCTTTCCAGAAGAAGGAGTCACTTGTGCCAACCGAGTTTCCGATCGACAAGATTCTGATGTTTGTATGCCTGATATTCTCGTTGTCCGTGCATGAGGCTGCGCACGCCGCCATGGCCAACCGATGCGGAGATCCCTCGGCACGCCTCCTGGGGCGCGTCACGTTGAATCCGATTCCGCACATCGACCCCATCGGGACGGTCGTCATGCCGCTGCTCATGCTGTTCACCGGCATTCCGTTTCTCTTCGGTTGGGCCAAACCCGTTCCGTTCAATCCGCGGAACCTCCACAATCCACGGCGCGACCCTGTGCTGATTGCCATTGCGGGTCCACTGTCCAACCTGATGCTTGCCTTGCTGACGATATTCCTCATGCGCGTTGCGTTTATCGTCTTTGGAGTCGCCCCTGTATTGGATTCGATTTTCTATCTGCTTGCCGGGCTGATGATTCTCTTGAACCTGATCCTTATGCTCTTCAACCTAATCCCGGTGCCGCCGCTTGATGGTGGTCACGTGCTCTATTACTTTCTCCCCGAAAGCGGACAAAAGATGCTCGACCAAATCGGCCCGTTCGGGATTCTCATCGCGATTTTTTTCGTTAGCCGATACCTGGACAAGCCCATCATGGTTTTGCAGCAGGCAGCCGATTGGCTGCTCTTCTGGGGAATTCCCATTCAGTAGAATATCGTGGACATGACCGAGCTTCGATGAAATCTCCGCCCATCTTCTGTCATCATGCAGAAGTGTGGACGCGGGACGCGCAAAGATCTCCGGTTCCGAAGTACGCTTAAGGAAGGCATGGAGACCACCCCCATCGCGACGGATGTTGGGCCAGACCTTGCGCAAGCCAACAAGAGTGGCTGGCGCAGGTCGGTGTCCATGCCATCTCTGCCGGAGGCATTCTCCACGATTCGAGTCTCGGAATCGGCCTCATTCTGGCGAAAGCTCTTCGCATTCACCGGCCCCGGCCTTATGGTCGCTGTTGGCTACATGGACCCGGGAAACTGGGCAACCGATCTGGCCGGCGGCGCCAAGTTCGGCTACACCCTGCTCTCCGTCGTTCTCATCTCCAATTTCATGGCCATACTTCTGCAACATCTGGCCCTGAAGCTCGGTGTCGTATCCGGGCGCGACTTGGCCCAGGCGTGTCGCGACCACTACTCGCGTCCGGTCAGTATGGTGTTGTGGGTCCTCTGCGAAATCGCCATCGCCGCCTGCGACCTCGCCGAGGTCATCGGTTCGGCCATTGCGCTGAACCTCCTTGTCGGCATGCCACTTGTCATCGGGGTACTCCTCACCGCGGGCGACGTGCTTCTCGTCATGATCATGCAATCGCGTGGATTCCGATACGTCGAGACCCTGGTGACTGGGCTCATTTTCGTGATTGGCGGCTGCTTCGCCTTTGAGATGCTCATCTCCAAGCCACCCATTGGCGCCATGCTTGCCGGACTAGTTCCGACTCCTCAAATCATCTCCAATCCCGGCATGCTCTACATCGCGATTGGTATTCTTGGGGCAACGGTCATGCCTCATAACCTCTACCTGCACTCAAGCATCGTGCAGACCCGCGCGTTCGAACGAACCGACTCCGGAAAGGCGATGGCCATCAAGTTCGCGACCATAGATTCCACGGTGGCACTGTTTATCGCCTTCTTCATCAATGCGTCGATCTTGGTGCTGAGTGCCGTAGCTTTCCACGGCACAGGCCACCAGGATGTGGCGGACATCGGCGACGCATACGCGCTGCTGTCCGGTACGTTGGGCGTTTCTTTCGCCAGTGTCCTTTTTGGGGTGGCGCTTCTTGCGGCAGGACAGAACTCAACGCTTACCGGCACGATGGCTGGGCAGATTGTCATGGAGGGTTTCCTGGCGCTGCGGCTCCGTCCATGGATACGGCGCCTGTTGACGCGCCTTGTGGCCATTGTTCCCGCCGTGATCGTGGCCGGTTTGTACGGTGAACGGGGGATTGGCGACCTGCTGGTCCTGAGCCAGGTTATCCTCTCGCTGCAACTGAGTTTTGCGGTAGTCCCCTTGGTGCAATTTACGAGTGACCGATTGAAGATGGGGCAATTCGTCAATCCACGATGGCTGGCTGTTCTCGCGTGGATTGTGACCGCACTGATTGTGGGTCTGAACGCCTATCTGCTCTATCAAACCGCGGCGGAATGGCTTTGACCATAGAGGCGCTTCCATGTACAAGCACATACTGATTCCACTCGAGAATTCGCCCGCCGATGATGCCATTCTCCAGCACATCCGCGGACTGGCCCGCCTGACGCAAGCTCGTCTGACGCTGCTGCATGTTGCCGACGGTTTCATGGCGCGCAATCAGCGCTATCTCGACGAATCGCCGGAGATGCGCGAAGACCGCGACTATTTGGAGAAACGGTGCCGCGAACTCGCCGGCGAAAGCTTCAACGTCGATGGTATTCTCAAATGCGGCGACCCCGCCAAGCACATCCTTGAGACTGCCGAAGAGCATCAGTGCGATCTCATCGCCATGGCTACCCACGGCCATCGCTTCCTAAGCGATTTCATTCTCGGCAGCGTCGTTTCGAGCGTGCGTCATCGCACTCGCATCCCTGTCCTTCTCGTCCTCGCGGGGAAGCACTCTTCTTGACCAAGTAACGCCATCCGGTGCGCAACCAGGGATAGATGATCACGGATATGCCTTCCGGCTGAGCACAAAAGAGTGGGGGGCATTCTGCATCCGCCCCAATCGGGTTGGATGGAATGCCCCCGGCTTCAAGTGGGATTCAAGGGAAATTTATCGGGACCTCATCCTTCCAAGGCCCATCCCTCTCTGTATGTGCGTTTCAGCAGGGCGTCGGCCTCGGGATTGTTCGTCACGCGCCCGGTCACGCCGTCGTATTCGAGCTTCGCTCCGACACGGTAAGCAACGTGTCCCAACAGCAATTGCTCAATCATCGTGCCGCTGTAATCGAAATTGCACGTTGTCTTCAGCGATCCTTTGCAGGCATTGGTCCATTCCTTTTGGAAATGGCCAAGAGGTGGGAAGACCGTTTCCTTCGTTCGCGCCTTGTAGTACGTCATGTCGGCAGCGTCTCCTTCGGGTAGAAGGATGCGCCCTTCGAAGTTGGCAATGAGATATCCCTTCGAGCCTTTGAACAGCGCGCCGTGGCCGGACTTGGTCAAGTCGATGAAGTCTCGGGGAGACTCCGGCATCGAGCCGCCTTGATGCCAAGTCACTTTGATGGCGGGACGCCACGAATTCGCCGGATGCTCGAACGTTGCGGCCATCATGACCGGGGTGACCTCGGGATTGAACGGCTCGCCCGTGGCCTCTACGGATGTCGGCAGCCCCGCATCGATCGCAGCCCAGGCGAGATCCATCGTGTGGCTTCCCATGTCGCCGACTTGCCCGCTGCCGAAGTCCCAATACATGTTCCACGACAAGCAGTTCGCGCCGGTATCTCCGGCGAAGTAGCCGGGATTGTAGGGATGAAACGGAGCTGGTCCAAGCCAAAGATCGTAGTGGAGCGACTTCGGCGGTTCTCCTTCCGCGGGCAGATACCCCGGCTTCGGGATCTTCCTAGTGCCCCACACGTGCACTTCCTGCAACTCGCCCACCGCCCCGTCTCGAATCAATTCGCTGACGCGGTTGAAATTCTCATGAGCATGACGCTGCATGCCGACTTGTGTAGCCAACTTGTCCTTGTTCGCCAGGTATTTCGCACGCACCACCCGCGCCTCTTCCACGCTGTTGGCCATCGGTTTCTCGCAATACACGTGCAAGCCCCGATTCATCGCCCAATTCGTCACGAACGCATGTGTGAAGTCGGTTGTGCAACAGATGACCGCGTCCAGGTCCTTCTGCTCAAGACACTCCCGCCAATCCACATACCGCTTGGCTTTCGGAAAGACCTCTGCCGCAAGCGCAAGATGTTCCTCATCGACGTCGCACAATGCCACCACGTTCTCATCGGAAATCGCCTGGTAGTGTGCCGTGGCCCTCCCGTGCGCGCCGATCATTGCGACGTTCAATTTGTTGCTTGGTGCATCGGCGCCCAAGAACGTGCCGCTTGGCAATATCAACAAACCTGCGCCCGCCGCCGACGAGGATTTCAAGAACTCGCGCCGGGAAACGGGCTTGCCGCTCACCGGTCCATCGGAAGTTGTGCTGACTGGCTTCTTCATAGGTGACTCATCCTGTTTGGTTTTCCACCCGCCTCACACGAAACGCATCTCCAGCAACCGCCGTGAGCGAAAGTGGTATCGGTGCACCCCCGGCAATCCCTCTGCATTCTCTTGCAGCAGGTCTTGGTTGTCAAGATTTCCTCTTCGCGCGAGGCTTGCATCCACGGACCTCAATGCCGCATTGCGCATTGCCGAACTTGCGAGCCGGCCCTTTTGCCAAACGCGTGCATTGAGCCACAAAATAGCAGGCGTCCGGCAAGTTCCACTCCACGCGGTTCCCGCCGGACGCCAATGGTGATGCGAAGCTGCTCGCTTACTTGCTTGCTGTTGCCTCGGCTGCAACTTTGACCAGGACGTGCAACCGGCCGCTTGTGCAGGTCTGTGCGCTCTTGCTGAATGTCCAGTCCGGTTCCACGCCCGTGCAGTTGCCGATACCTACGTCTGCATCGCGCCCGGCCCGATGGTTGTTGTACGCGAGAAGCGTGGTTCCCGACGCGGCGTCGTGGATTTGAAGGCAGCCGTATCCGAGATTCGCTTCTCCGCCCATTGTGTCGTCGAAGTCGAATCGTTCCTTGCTGGCGTTCGCGAGGCCTCGCGCATTCTCAGGACCATAGTTGCACGACCAGAGTTCAATCGCGCCTTTGGGGAGATTGCCGCTCGGCAGGCCTTCCACACTGCTTTTCACGAAGAGGTTCCCCAGGTCTTGCTGGAATCGCGCCTCAGTTGTGGGTACGCCAATGAGGTTAAGATCCTGCGTGAACGGATCCATTTCCGTGTAGACCCAGCGCGTCGTGCCATCTGGCGCGACAAGGTGCAAGAAATAGGCGATGCGTTCGATCTTCTTGCCTTCGAGACTCTTACGGTTGTCCACGTCATAGACCACATTGCCATTTGCAAGCGCCGCCTGCGTTGGGTCGAGGGCGTAGACTACCTGCATCCCTTCGGCCTCGGGGACGTTCGCGTGCAAAGGACCATCGATAGGCACGGTGCCGGCGCGAAATGCCGAAGCGGGCAGGCCTGCTTTGTTCGTGAGGTTGGGCTCCGCTGTGTGGTCCCACGCGAAGCGTACGGCAACTGGCGTGGAGACGCCCTCGGCCGTCAACACGACGTGCGCCCTTTGGATGACGGCATTGGCCGGGTGAAACACGCCGTCGGGACCGCAGATGGCGAACCACGTGGGCGCGGCCCCGTCGCGCGTCTTGAGCGACATCGCGTTCTTGAAATACACGTGCATCTCGTTGCCCTTGACCTTGAAGCGATCGAACAACGGACTCTCGCTCACCACTCTTTTCCCGTATGTCTTATCGAGCGCCAAGTTTGCGAGACGTTTGCCCACGTCGTTCTTATTGCGCGGATGGATGTCCTTTACGTTGGCAATGTCGTTTACGACTGCCATGCCGGTCCCAGGAATTCCGAGCGATGCCACTTGCGCTTCCCAAATTTCCGGCAATGCTTGAGGATTGTTCCCATAGTCGAACGGGGCCAATTGCACGAAGTAACACGCCAAGTCATCGTCTTTCCAAACCGCGCGCCATCCGTTGATCAGCGCTTCCATCTTGTCGCGATACAGCATGCCTTGGCCGCGATTCGATTCGCCCTGGTACCAGATGAATCCCCGGTTCGCGTAGGGAACCAACGGAGCCACCATGGCGTTGTACAACGCCGTTGGCGCGCCTGCGTGGTTCAACACCGACGCGGACGCAATGGAGGGGAGCGCCGGGGGGAACGCGCCCATCTCCAGCGCCTGCTTTGCGGCGGGCACCCACGCTTCCGTCTTGGCGATGACGTCGCGAAGCACCGTTTGGTACTCCGCGCTGTTCGGCGTGTTTATGCGAATCTGGGCCGTGATATCGGCCAGTGAAGGAATCGGTTCAAAACCAATCGGCGGCGTCCACGGCTCGATGAGTGTACCGCCCCAGCTCGTATTGATAATGCCGACGGGCACGTGCAATTTCGCTTGTAGGTACTTGGCGAAATAGTAACTGACCGCCGAGAACCCTTCTCCGTTGTAGCAGTTGGCCAATGAATCGCTCGTGCACGATGCCCACGGCGTAAGGCCGCGTACGTCGTCGAGTGGCGCCGGGCTGCATTCGCGAAAGATCATCGCAAACCGGATATTGTCGTTGGCGCACTGCGCCATTTCTTGTTCGTATCCGTCTGTGTTCTTTATGCTCCACTGCATATTGGACTGGCCGGACGCGAGCCACACTTCGCCGAACAAAATGTCTTTCAGCACAATCTGCTTGTCTCCGCTCGAGACCGTCAGTTCATATGGACCGCCCGCTTTTACCGGCGGCAGATCGAGGCGCCAGCGGCCGTCCGGGCTCACCGTCGCGTCTTGGCTCTTCTTTGCAATGGCAACCGTGACTTTTGCTCCCGGTTCACCCCATCCCCACACCGGCACAGGCGCCTTCTGCTGCAGCACGGCATGGTCGGCAAAGATTGCAGGCAACCTCAGATCGGCCGCGTGCGCCGACGCCCCGAATAGGCATACGGCCAGCGATGCAATCACCACGAAATTCAGGACCTGTAGGCCCCCTGTAGCTTTCAAATGCTTCTTCCTCATTGCTCCCCTTCAGTATTCTGCGGCGCGAAGCCGCCCTTGACTTGATTAGCCCCGTCGCCATTCTTGCCCTTTGGGGCACCCATTCTCAAGGGATTCGTCCCCCGCAGAATCGCTTGCCTTTGACGGAAGCAACCGCAAGGGTGAGCAGGATTACTGCAAGGCCCCCGAGAGCGAGTGGTCCCGCGGTGGGCACTCCTTCGAGATTCGGCTGAGATTCCGGATCCTGCGGGTCGGTGCCGGCCAGGAACTCATAAGTATTGGTGGCCCCGTCTAAATCGGGGTCCCCGTTGGGGCCGTTGTTTTCGTCAACAGATCCGTTATCCGTGGGATTGAGGTTGTGCAGTATTTCCCATCCGTCAGGCAGACCGTCGCTGTCAGTATCCGTACTTGCCGGACTTGTGTTGTGGGTAAATTCGTCGCTGTTGGACACGCCGTCGAAATCGGGGTCGCCGTCGGGACCATCGTCGCCGGTCCCATCATTCCCGTTTAGCCCGTATCGCTCTTCCCAGTAATCGGGCAGGCCATCCCCCTCAGTGTCCGGCGTTGTCAGCCAGACTTCTGCGAGTTGGCAGCCCCGTCCGCCCACAAGGTTCCAACTCAGGTCCAGCACTCCATCCGCAGAAGCGGACGATGGGATAGCGTATTGCACTTGGTAGGGCAATGAAGCTGGAATGCCGGACGTGCCAAGTGTGCTCCCTTCGGCGCTAAGGGTCATAACGGGGTTGAAGCGGCCTAGATACGTCGCCCTGACGGTGTAGTCCGCATCGGGCGCCAAACCGGTGTAGTGCATTTGAAGCGGTTGGCCGTACAACGTCTGGGCCTGATCTTGCCATGATAGGCGTCCCGCGCCCTTTTTGAAGTCGTTGGTGATCCCGCCGTGCCAAATGAACTCGGCTTGGGCAGAGGCGACATACCCGGGGTCGTCGCCCCACGGCAATTGCTGCACCAAATGCTGCTGCTTCGAAGCGTTGCCCAGGTCATCGTAGTATCCGCCAGGCCCCGGGCTTTCCCATTCAAGCAACGTGTTGATCGCGGCGACCTTCTCCTGCTCCGTGCCAAGCGTGCGGACCCATGCGTCGAAGAGGTTCTCAAACCAATAGCGGTCATTCAGCGGCCAATCGACGAAGTCCAGAACGCAACTCCGTTCGAGTCCGCTCGCGAGATAGGGCGCATTGACGCTGCTCTGGTACGTGATGGACGCAAATAGACTGACGCAAAGTTCGCCAATCCGAGTCCGTAGGTCCGCTCGGACTGGACTGCTCGCCGCTAAGGCAAGAATACTCTCCGCGTCGCCCATAGCGGTATCCGCTCCGCGCACGTGCGCGTCAGCCAAGACCACGTTGGCTTGATTCTGCAAGCCGGTCTCATAGGCCAAGCGCTCCTGCGTGTACTTGTCGCAGTAGGCCCGCAACAGAAGGAACTGCCAGCGCCAGTCGCCGGCCAGACCAGGGTTCGCAGCCTCGAGTCCAGTCCATTGAGTGAAGGAGGCGTCTACGGTTGCGTTTGAGGCCAAGGAACCCTGCCAATTCTGTTCGAGGCCCAAGATTCCCGTGGCGGCCGATGAAGCCACGGCCGGGCCGAAGAAGTAACGCGTATAGTCTTGCACAATATCGTTTACGTCGATGCTCGGGTCCCAACCACACATACTCCACACCTGCTTGTTGACGTCGTCGTGCGCCCCATCGGAGTAGGCGATGAACCCTGCCGTGAACGGGGCGTATCGATTGTGGATCTGCGCCTCTTGGACAGGCCGGGGATTCGAAGCCTCGCGGCCTTGGGTGTGCGCGAATGAACGGTCCCAATCCGGCGCGGGGTACTGACACCGAACGTTGTGTGTGATGTCGGGATAGCTGCGTACCGGGTATTTGAGTGGCGTTCGGCTTCGCATTTCTTCGAGGGACATCTTTGCCCAAGGACCATACACGACGCCTGCCAGCCAGTCTGGCTCCTGAGTCTGGAGGTAGTTGAAGAACGTGTCGTTTGCGGCGTCCTCGTAGCCCTGGTTCGAGACCCATATGCCGGCGTTGGGGTGGCGTGCTGACAGTAAATCGTAAAGATCGTCGATGAACTGGAGAACCAGCAGGGGCGGGTTGCTGCCGGGGTCACCTCCCGGAATGAACACTCCATCGAGGCGTGCGCAGTTATCGTAAAGGGCAACGTGATTAGCGAGTTCCTGGGCGCGGAGGGTGGCATTGTTCAGGTCGAATGACAGCGGTGTCCAGACCCAATAGGCGACCCCGTAGTCCTCGCAGATCGCGCTGAGGTCGTGGTTCATTTGGGCCTTGGAAACCACGGAATGGGGACTGAGTGAAGTCTCCAGAGGGATGTTCTCGATGGCATTGGCGCCAAAGACAACCAGGTCACGGACGTACTGCTCATACTGCGCGACGCTCCAGCCGTCGTATGTGTTGGCGGTATTCCTGTAACCAATCTGGTGTCCACGCAACGGGTACGCCGGCACGGTTGTCAGATCGAGAGGTTGAGAAAGGCTTGCCGAACCGGTTGCCCATGTGACGGTCCGCAGAAGCTTGCCGATGCCGTACAAGACGCCTCTGGGGTCTGCGCCCACGACCCAAACGACGGTCGGTCCCGTGCCGCCAGCCTGGACGAAGAGGTGGTAGCCCTCGGGGCCGATTCCAAGACCTGGCTGGGACGTCAGAGCAATCACTGTCCCTGTGGCGGGCCAACTCGTCGTGACTGACCAAGCCAAGCCCGTTCTCTTCTGAATCTCCTCCACTAACACTAAAGGGGCCTTTGCCTCGGACTTTGGCAGTGTCCCCGGATTTGTTACGACAATCGCACTGGTAAGGTCGATCGAACCCACGGCGGGATTTCCCACATCGGCCACGTTGACATAGCGCGGGATCGAGGTCGAATAAGGCTGCCCACCCTCGGTGACCGTCAGCGTGACGGTGTAGCTGCCCGGACTTGTGTACGTGTGCGTCGGATTCGGAGTGGTGATGACGGGGCTGCCGTCGCCGAAGTCCCAAGCCCACGCGGTTATGGCGCCGCCGCTTGTCGTGCTCGTATCGGTGAACGATACCGTAAGCGGGGCTTGGCCAAGTGATCTATCGGCGGAGAAGGAAGCAACTGCGGACTTTGGCGTGGGGGATGCCGCGTGGCAGAGGCTTGCGAGCAATGTGAAGAACAACGGCAGAAACAAGAACGCGAGACCAGATCGGGACTTCATGGCATCCCCCCTTGTCATCTCAACTACCTATGACGAGCATTCTGCACAGGCACTCGTTCGTGCCTGTGCAGAATGCGGGCGAACCCTTTGGGATTACTCAGGAATCAGCCATACCTCCGCAACCTGGCACCCGCGCCCATCCACGAGTTGCCATTCGAGGTCAAGTACGCCGTCCTTCGTCACTTCCTGGGGAAGTTTGAAATCGACAGGCCAAATCGGGTCGGATTCCCCCAACGGGCCATGGACCACATGGGTGCTGTCCGCGATAAGGCGCATTGTCGCGTTGAACCGTCCGGCGTAGGTGACGCGAAGCGTATAGGTCTTGGTGCTGTCCAAGCCGTCGTAGTGCAACTTGATGGGCGTGCCAAACAGCGTCTGTGCTTGATTCAACCACGACAACCGGTCGCTGGTAAACACGCGCGTTCCGTTGTCCTGGCCTCGGGAGTGCTCCTCTTGCGGCCCCTGGACGAATCCCGGGTCCTCTTTCCATGTTGTCTGCCGCACCAGGTGAGGCTGCTTCCATGCGCACCCGAGATCGTCATACAGGGACCCTTCTTTTGGGGATTCCCATGTGGCGATACGTTGGATGTGAGCTTCCTTTTCCTCGTCGCTATTCATCTTCGAGAGCGCCTCGAGTTGATTGATGAACCACAAGCGATTGTTCAAGGGCAGGTCGATGCCGTCGAGGATAGCTCCGCGCTCGGCGTTGGCGGCAAGATATGGCTCATCCACCGAGTACTGCATCCCAATGCTCTTGTGCATCGCCATAGCGAGCTCATTGATGCGCGTCCGCAGATCCGCGCGCACTTGCACCGGCTGCTTTTCGGTAAGCGTCTTCAGCACTGCGGCGGCTGCGTCTCCTGCACCCGCGCCGTGGATCGCTGTCAAGGTGGCGCAGATTTCCTGTTCCTCTTGCTTCTCGACGATCGAACGCGCGCGAATGTGCGCGTCACAGATCGCGCGAAGCAGATAGAGCTGAAAGCGCCAATTGCCGGCCAGGTCGGCGCCGGCCCGTTGCTCAATGGCCTGCCAGTGGGCAAGCGTCGCGTCGATGCTTGCATTTTCACTCGCCTGACCGACCCAGTTCGATTCAAGCATGAAAAGGCCTTTTGCAATGTCATCCGCATACGCTTCGCCAAAGAATGCACGTGCATAATCGCGCACGATGCCTTCCACGCTTGCGTTGGGATCCCACGCCAATGACGACCAGATCATCTTATTCAAGTCATCGTGGCATCCGTCCGAGTAAGAGACGAATCCCTGCGCCATGGGCGCAAAAAGGTTGTGGATGTGAGCTGTCGCGATTGGCCGGGGATTGGAGCATTCGCGCGCGATCGTCTGTGCGAATGCCGGATCCCATTCCGGCACCGGGTACTGACACCGGACGTTGTGCGTGATGTCCGGGTAGCGGCGAATCGGATAGCGCTCCGGCGTCCGCTCGCGCACCTCTTTGAAACTCATCTTCGTCCACGGTCCGAACACCACACCGGTGAACCAATCGGGCTGTTGATCGCGCAGGTACCTAAAGAACTCTTCATTATGCTCGTCCGTGAAGCCCTGGTTCGATACCCAGAGACCTGCTTCGGGGAAATGCTTGCGCATTACCGCGGCCATGTCCTTGAGCCATGGCATCAGGACTGCAGGCTCCGTATCCCCAGGGTCGCCGCCAGGCACCATGATATGATCGATGGCCGGGTACGCGGCATACAATGCATCACGCTTTTCC
>JBHEKO010000313.1:0-9836 GCA_041859475.1 Candidatus Hydrogenedentales bacterium | reverse complement strand
GCGGCCACGACAATCGCCAACTACGATCAGTGGGTCAATCGCCATCATTACTCGGATTCGAGCAGCAGCGTCCTCTTCGACACGGAGGCGGCATACCTGGCGATTGACGAATCCCTTTGCGAGATAAGTACCGTGAATCTGATCATTGACGACAAGGGGAACACGATCCCCGACGAGAAGGGGCGTCCGGTTCGTTGCGCGCTGAAATGGAAGAATCGGGACGCGTTCGAGAACATGTTGATCAAGCGATTGACTGAATAAGCAATACCGCGAAACATAAGGGCTGTATGCAGGATCGCGAATTCGACATCATCGTAGCCGGTTCGGGAATGGGAGCGCTGGCCTTGGGCAGCATACTTGCCCAGCTTCGGAACAAGCGGGTGCTTATTCTGGAACGTCACTACCGGTTGGGCGGATTCACACACGCGTTCGACCGTCCCGGCGGCCGGTCTTGGGATGTCGGCCTTCACTATGTTGGTGACGTGCACCCCGGTTCTCTTCCGCGGTCCTTGTTCGATTATGTCACGGCGCGCGGCGTCGATTGGACGCGGATGCCGTCTCCGTTCGAAACATTCGTGTATCCCGATTTCACTTTCGAAGTCCCCGACGACAGCCGGCAATTCAAAGACCGTCTCATTGAGATGTTCCCGGACGAACAGGCCGCCATTGAACAGTACTTCGAAGACGTGTGCGCCGCCAGCCACTGGTACGCGCGACATCTCATGACGAAGCTCGCGCCCTCTGTCGTCGCGCTGCCCATGCGGATTGTTAACAAGTTCGCCGAAAGTCGCGTGCTGGGGACGACAGGCGAATACATGGAGCGGCGTTTCCGAAATCCGCGTCTTCGCGCAGTACTGGTTTCGCAATGGGGTGACTACGGATTGCCTCCATCTCAAAGCGCGTTCGTTATTCACGCGTTGATCGTGTCGCACTATTGGCGGGGCGGCTACTATCCCGTCGGCGGCGCGGAAACGATTGCGCAGTCGGTGAAGCCCATCATCGAAGCGCACGGAGGAGCCTGCCTCGTGAACCATCCCGTTACCGGGATTCTGCTTGAGAATAACAAGGCCGTGGGCGTCACCGTCCGCCTTAAGCGCGGGAACGAGGTCTCGGAGGTGGAATTTCGCGCTCCGATCGTCGTGTCCAATGCAGGCGCCGCGGTGACCTATCGCGACCTGCTACCTCCGTCGGTGTCCGCGCCATTCCGCGAAGAGCTTGACGCGCTTGCCAAGGGGATAGGCTGTGTGACCCTGTATCTTGGGTTCCGCGAGAGTCCCGAATCGCTGGGATTCAAAGGGGAAAACCACTGGATCTTCCGCGAGTACGACCACGACGCCGTGTTTGCCGCGCGCAACGAGTTGCTCGAAGGCAATCCGGCCTTCTGCTACCTCTCGTTCCCGTCGCTCAAGAATCCCAAGGCAGTCACGCACACAGCGGAGATCATCGCGCCAATAGACCATGAGCCGTTTCGCGCATGGCAGGCGCAACCGTGGCACAAGCGTGACGGCGCGTACCAGGAACTGAAGAGCCGGATCACCGAGGCCATGCTGGATTTCGTGGAGCGCCGATACCCCGGATTCCGGGCCTTGGTGGACTGTGCTGAACTTTCCACGCCACTCACCGTAGAGCACTTTACGGGCCACCACCGGGGGACCATTTATGGTCTGATGGCTACACCGGACCGGTTCCGAAGCACGTGGCTTGGGGTGGATACTCCGGTTCGAAACCTGTTCCTCACCGGCGCCGACGTGACGACACCCGGAATTGTCGGGGCGCTGCTGGGGGGCGTCGCGACTGCGGCGCGCTTAATGGGCGGTGGGTCCGCTTGGATGAAGATTGTGGCGGCGGCGCGAAAATAAGGGATTAAAGCGGCGAGCAGCGAGTGGAACCGCCGGGGGAAGCCCGAAATTGGCTCTCCGTGCAATACACAGGCAAGGGAGTAAGGTCCACAAGGCAGGATTTTAGATTGCGAGATCCATGGACTCGTTTTCTGGTAGACTGGGTAAAGCGCAGTTTCTGGGGAGACGTTATGGCGTTGTCATGGTTCGGCAAGTCCAAAGGCTCGAATGAACTTGCTCAGTTGATCAAGAGTTGCGAAGCCCTCGGTGTGATCATGACAGAGGGGCATGCGGGCGAGCAGCGCTCCGTCCGGCTCGAAATCAGTCATGAAGCATGTTCGCAGTGGTTTACGGTAACGCAAGATTGCGTAACCGTGTGCGCCGATCAGTGCGAGGGGCTGTGCAGCTACGCAAATCTCGAACAGGATGTCTTCCTGCTGCTGGGGGCAATTCTGGGCATCATCCAATGGCGGGCGCTCGTGCTGAATCCGCTCTTGGCGTCCCAGGACGACTTGCGGCATTCTCAGCCTTCGCGGTGCCTGTTTGCCGAGCAGCCCTCCAAGAACGAATATGCCCTGGTGCTTGAGGACCTCCACATTTGCCGCGGCTGTCTCCAGTTCTACCGGTGCTTGGGGGCGGAAGGCGATATTGAGGCGTTATTGGTGCTCATGGCGCGCCTGCGCGACCCTTTGACTCCCTCGTCGTACATACGGCTCGCGTAGTCGCAATTCCCGGTAGGTGAATCGACGTGCGAAGTCCGTTCGATTCGGATGCTTCCTAACCCGGCGGAAGTCATGCCCTTCGGGTCCAGGAGGCAACGTCACATAACTCAGGAGGCCCAATGAAGAACCTTGTGACTATCCTTGCCGCGTGTGCCCTCGGTGCGTCCGCGTACGCCCAACTCATGATTTCGGGAAACGAAGCCAAGATCGACCTAACCACCGGCGCGCCGCGCGGCATCGCGGGGGCGCCTGCCGATTCCATCAGCATCCTTGACTTCTCCCAATCTCCGCCGTCCGTTCGTCACATCGCAGGCATTCAAAATACCGTTATCGGACCTCCGTCGAATATTGCCATTGCCCCGGACGAATCGCTGGCCCTGATCGCCAGTTCCGTCGTGCTTGACCCGAAAGACACCACGAAATGGATACCCGATAACGTGATACACGTGCTGGATCTAGAGGCCGATCCACCCAAGGTCATACAGGAGATTGCCAGCGACAAGCAGCCTTCCGGCATGTCGATTACGCGCGACGGCAAGCTGGCCCTCGTGGCGAACCGGGCCGCAGGCACGGTGTCGCTACTGACCATTGACGGCAAGAAGGTCTCGATCAAGCAGACGTTGGAAGTCTGCAAACCCCAAGACAATATATCGGACGTTGCGATAACGCCCGATGGCAAGACCGCCGTGGCCAGCGTGTGCGAGGGCGCCTATCTGGCATTGCTGACGATCGAGAACGATTCGCTTGTGTTGACCGACCGGAAATTCTCCGTGTGCGGAAAGCCCTATCGTGTCGTCATCAGCCCCGACGGCCGCTTTGCCCTGACCGCGGGCTCCGGCCAAGGCGTCCCGGACGTGGATGCCGTGACCGTCGTAGACCTCTCGCTCGACCCGCCGCGAACCGTTGACTACGTCCTTATCCCTCCAGGCCCTGAGTCCCTTGAGATTAGCCCGGACGGGAAGCTGGTGGCCGTGGTGCTTATGGCCGGCTCGAACTTGCCCGCCGGCAAACCGCTACACGTCGAGCAAGGCATCGTCGCACTCCTGGCCCGGCGCGAGAATACCTTCGTGAAAGTGCAGGAGATTCCGACCGGGCCAATCCCCGAAGGCGTGGCCTTTTCTCCGGACGGCAAACACCTGGTTGTCCAATGCCATCCCAAGCGCGAGTTGTGGGTCTTCGATGTGGACGGCGAGTCCCTTCGCGACTCGGGTCACCGGATCGAAGTGCCAGGAATGCCGTCGTCATTGAGGATCGCGGACAAACCGTAAGCATTCCAAGGATTGTCACAACGGCAATAGGGGGGCTTCTTCGTGATTGGATTGGTAGTGGCAGCATATGCGTTTGCGGTGTCCGCGGACTCCACGCCCGGGTACGCGTTCTTCAGTCAATCCACGGTGGCCGCGCACGACGCTCAGTATACGCACGGTCTGCCGTCCATGGCCCGGCTTTCGGACGACCGCATTCTTGCCGTTTGGACACGCTTCCCCCAAGGAGGCGGAGAAGACATGGCGGTGATGGGGGCGTTTTCGACAGACGCCGGATGCACGTGGTCGCAACCGCGGGTCATGATCGATCATCCCAAACTTCTGGACGCCGATCCGAGCGTCGTCGTATCCGGGAACCGAGTCTTCGTGAGCTGCACGACCGCAACCTTCGCGGAAGGGATTCGCGAATCCGCTACGTGGTGCATTCGCAGCGAAGACAGCGGCAAGACGTGGTCCGAGCCGTACCAAATCCCCATGAACCACACCTACACCTGCGGCAAGTGCCATCGCGGTCTTCGCTTGAAGTCGGGCACACTGCTGATGGGCTACTCGTGGGACGTCATCTGCGAATCGGGCAAGAGCCACTCCTCCGAAGGACAGATGGACCTGCGGGCCGGCGTGATGCGTTCCACGGACGATGGACAGACGTGGACCAACGGCGGCGATACCACCGCCGAATACACGAAGATTGCGGAAGGCGCCGTCCATGGAACCGATGAGCCCGCCTTGGTCGAACTCGAAGACGGATCAATCTACATGCTCATGCGCACCGGCGCGGACCACCTATTCGAAGCGCGCAGCACGGACGAGGGCCAAACCTGGACCGATGTTCGCCCAAGCCCGCTGACCGGTTCCAACGCCCCCGCCGCGTTGACGCCGTTTGTCGCGGAAGATGGGCGGCGTGGCGTGCTAGTGGTTTGGAACAACGCGCTGGTCCGGTATCCGCTGTGTGCGGCGGCATCGTTTGACGGATGCCGCACGTGGACGGCACCCAGGGATATCGCCGCGCCGTATCTTGGCGGCAGGCAGAACTCGTATCCCTCGTGTGTGCAAGCCGCCGACGGCGCGTTGCTGGCCGTGTGGCAACGCGATGTGCCCGAAGGACGCGACGTTTGCCTTGCGCGGTTCAGTCCCGCGTGGCTGTTGAACGAGGCCGATGCAGCCGCGTCCGACAAGCCTTCGATAGTCCTTTTCGGCGACTCCACGACTGCGCCGCGCGGACCCCTGATTAATTTCGGGAGTCTTCTGGCGAACGACCTGCCGAAGGCCGGCATTCGCTTGGAGGTCGTGAACGCGGGCGTGGGCAACAGCACGACGACCTTGGCGCGCGCGCGCTTCGAGACGGATGTTCTCGCCAAGAAGCCGAGTATCGTCACGATTTTCTTCGGCATCAACGATAGCGCCATCGACGTTTGGCAAGGCGGAACCGAACCCCGTATCCCCATCGCCGAATTCGAGGCCAACCTCCTTCACTTTGTCCGAACACTCAAGGAGCGTGGCGCAAAGCCGATCCTCATGACGCCGAACCCGATGGCCTGGACTGCGGAACTACGCGAGATGTACGGCAAACCGCCCTACCTTCCCGAGCAACCGGACGGCTTCAACGTCACGCTCGAACAATACGTCCCCGTCATTCGCAAAATCGCCGAGGCCGAGAACGTCCCGCTGGTCGATGTCTATCGAATCTTCAAGGAACACATCCAGCAACACCCCGAACAGCCACTGCTCCTCGACGGCATGCATCCCAACGACTGGGGCCACCGGCTGATCGCGGACCATCTGCTCACCGTGATTCAAGGGCTGGTGAAAGAGAATCCCGCCAAATCGAACTGACCCCGGAGCGAACACGCCGGATCGAGCGCGCTACGGAAAGCCGGTGAGCCGGTAAGCCGGTAAGCCACAGGGAGAATCCCTGTAGACGGGCAGTCCAATCCAATCATTGGATAGACCTCATGCCATTCGTGGCGCTGAAAGACTCCGTCCATGATTCCTCATGCGGGCTACATGCCTGAATTGTAACGACTTGCCGGACAACAGCGCCGCTTCGTCTGTTATGGCACTGGGAATGCTTCCTATCCCGGTGGGTCCGCTTCAAGGATAGGGAAAGCGTGGAGGAACGAACAATGAGCAGCAATCAGAAGACTCGGTTGATTATCGCATCTCGTGACCTGCGGCGCGTCGCGGTGGATGGCTACGCCACCGAGGAAGTCTGCAATGAGCGCGCGGCGGTTCTTGCGTGCGAGCAACGCCTCGCGCGGAGGCGGTTGCAGTATGGCATGGTGCTCGGTCAACTGTTGGCCGGAAACGAAGCCCTTGGCTGAAACGGGAGTGGGGTGTAGTATGTATTCACAGTGCCCACCCCAAACCGGCTGCGGGGGGAAGTCGCAGCCGAGATCGAGAATGCGTGTGTTTCTGCGCTTTCTGGCTGAAGAGTATTGGCGGGGGAACAAGCATCCCATCTCCAATCGACGACGCACCGCGTTGCCGATGCCTTCTATTCTTGCCTCTTCCGCCTTCGCTCAGGGGAATTCCGTCTAAAGGGGGGCCTCCGTGTTGACGCACGTTCTACGCCGAATCTGGACTATCGTCTCTCTCAGCCTTTTTGCCGCCACATTTCTGCTGCCTGCGCCAGCCGCCTCAGCCCAACAAACCGAATACCGCTTCGAACGCATGTGGCCCACCCTCCAGCAGCCGTGGTATTTCGAACAACCACAAGGTATTGCTGTGGACAGTGGTGGAAATCTGTACATCGCTGACACGGGTCATAACCGCATCCAGAAGTTCACGTCGACCGGGAGCTTTGTGACCAAGTGGGGAAACTATGGTAAGGGGGACGGGCAGTTTGACAAACCATCTGGTATGGCCGTGGACGCTTCTGGCAACGTCTACGTAGCGGATTCGGCCAATGACCGAATCCAGAAGTTTACGTCCACTGGGACCTTTGTGACGACGTGGGGAAGCCAGGGAACGGGAGACGGACAGTTCAGCTATCCTGAAGGTTTAGCGGTGGACGGTTCCGGAAATGTATACGTGGGGGATGGTTCCGACATCCAGAAGTTCACGTCGTCTGGGAACTTCATGACTAAGTGGGGAAGCTGGGGAACCGGAGATGGCCAGTTTAATGACCCATCTGGAATAGCTATCGACGGCTCCGGTAACGTTTACGTGGCGGACACAAACAACCATCGCATCCAGAAGTTCACGTCGACGGGGACCTTTATGACGAAATGGGGAAGCTACGGGAGCGGAGACGGGCAGTTCATTTCTCCCAGAGGTATAGCTATAGACGGCTCCGGCAATGTGAATGTTGTCGACATGGGCAACAACCGGATCCAGAAGTTCACGTCGACCGGGACCTTTGTGGCGAAGTGGGGGAGCGTTGGGTGGGGTGACGGCCAGTTCTATCAACCATCTGGTATGGCCGTAGACGGTTCTGGCAACGTCTACGTGGCGGAGGTCGGTAATCACCGTATCCTGAAGTTCACGTCCACAGGGTCCTTTGTATCGACATGGGGAAGCCCCGGGACTGGAGACGGGCATTTTGTTAAGCCATCTGGTATAGCGGCGGACGGTTCCGGCAACGTATACGTGGCGGAGCGTTTCAGCCATCGCATCCAGAAGTTTGACGCGAACGGGACGTTCCAAAAAAAGTGGGGCTCCTTTGGTACTGACATTGGTCAATTTCGCGAACCCAATGGTGTGGCCGTGGATGTTTCTGGCAACGTGTACGTGGTGGACACGCTCAACCAGCGCATTCAGAAGTTCACGTCGACGGGGACCTTTGTGACGACGTGGGGAGGCTCCTGGACCGGTGACGGGGGGTTTCAGATTCCATCCGGTATAGCGGTGGACGGTTCCGACAACGTATACGTGGCGGACTGGTATAATAATTGCGTTCAGAAGTTCACGTCGGATGGTACATTTGTGACGAAGTGGGGAAGCCAGGGGGCCGCAGACGGGCAGTTCAGTCATCCCGAACATTTGGCGGCGGACGGTTCCGGAAACGTGTACGTAGCGGACTATAACAACAACCGCATCCAGAAGTTCACGTCGACTGGAATCTTTGTGACGAAGTGGGGGAATTACGGGGATCATATTGGGGATCTGTTTAGCGTAGCGGTGGACGGTTCCGGCAACGTATACGTGGCGGAGCGTTACTACCATCACATCCAGAAGTTCACATCGACGGGGAACTTCGTGACGATGTGGGGAAGTGAAGGGTGGGGAGACGGACAATTTTCAGAATCTTCTGATGTGGCGGTGGACGGAACGGGCAACGTCTATGTTGCAGATATCATTAACAATCGCATCCAGAAGTTTAAGTCGTTGAGGTTGACCTCCAACGCCAAGGTCATCGTAGTCGCTGGCGGTGGGCCGTTCCCCGGAAACAACCTGTGGGAGGCCACGGAAGCTTCCGCGAACTTTGCGTATCGTGCACTGTCCGCGCAAGGTTTCACAAAAGACACGATCCACTATCTCTCCTCAGACACAGGACTTGATCTGGACAACAACGGGGTCGCGGATGACGTAGATTCGGACGTGACGGCAGCGCATTTGCAGACTGCGCTCACGACGTGGGCGCCTGCCCAATTCAACGGTTTGCCGACTTCGGACGTCGTCGTGTACCTCGTGGACCACGGCGGTACGGATGCGTTTCGCTTGAGCGAGACGGAGATTCTGTCGAGCGCTGACCTGGCTTCGTGGCTGGACACCTTGCAGGCGGGAATTGAGGGCAAGGTCATCGTTGTCATCGACTCGTGCGAATCGGGTTCGCTGCTGGGCGACCTTGCTGCGCCGGAAGGGTATGCGGACAAGCGCATCGTGATGACTTCAACCTCCCCCGGCGAGTCGGCGTATTTTGTCACGCAGGGTGTCGTGTCGTTCTCGAACTATTTCTGGACGCAGGTGTTCAACGGTGAAGCCGTGGGCGAGTGCTTCAAGCAGGCAAGCGACGCGTTGTCGCAAAACTTCGCGTTGCAGCATCCGCTCCTCGACGATACCGGCGACGGCGTGTCCGATGAAGCCGACGGCGTGCTCGCGGGCGAGACGACCATCGGCAATGGGATTAAGCAATACTGGGCCGGACCGACCGTCGGCGCGATAAGCCCCACTCAGAACCTTGACAATACCGCAACCGCGACACTCTGGGCCGATCCCGTGACCGACCCGGACGGCGTCGCGCGCGTGTGGGCCGTCATTCGTCCGCCGGACTACGAACAGGAAGCGGCGTCGAATCCGGTGACCGGTATGCCGAGTTTCGACCTCTTCCCCGCGTCGCAGGACAGTCCGCATTGGGAAGCGACCGCGAGTATCTTCACCACGGCAGGCACCTACGACGTGCTCATCTACGCGCGCGACCGCGTGGGCAACACCTCCGCGCCGACGGTGACGAGCGTCACGGTCACAAACCCTTTGTCGCGTAAGGCGATGATTGTCGCGGGCGGCGAACAGTCGGATGTGCTGTGGCCGTCGTTTGAGGGCATCGCGCAGACCGCATACAACGCGCTGCTCTTCCAAGGCTACGGACCCGAGGACATCTATTATCTCAGCCGCACCGGGACGGCAGGTGTGGACGGTCTTACCGTGTTGAGTAACATCCAGCACGGGCTCACAACCTGGGGCATCGACGACACGCAAGACTTCACGGTGTACCTCATCGGCCCCGGCACGCCATCGGCCTTCACCGTCAACGCGACCGAAATCCTCGCCGCTTCGCAACTCGACTCGTGGCTAGACACACTCGAAGCGGCCATTCCCGGCAAGGTGACCGTCGTCTATGACGGCAGCCAGTCGGGTACGTTCCTGCCCATTCTCACCCCGCCGACCGCAGGCAGGCGTATTGTGCTTGCGAGTACATCCACCACGCAGAACGCATGCTTCCTCAAGAACGGAAGCATCAGCTTCAGCAAATTCTTCTGGGGCCGCGTGCTCAACGGCGCGACCACCTACGAGGCGTGGGCGTATGCGCGCAGCGCGATGAAGTTCACGGGCGCGGGCCAACTCGCGCAGCT
>JBHEKO010000204.1:0-10063 GCA_041859475.1 Candidatus Hydrogenedentales bacterium | reverse complement strand
CGAGTTTCCTCGCCGGGGCGGTGACTGTCTCTGCTTGTGTTACGGGTTAACGACGGTGATCAGGAACTCGGCGCGGCGATTGAGCTTGCGGTTTGCAGCTCCATCGTTCGCCACAGCAGGTTTCGTCTCACCCAAGCTGGTGGATGTGATGCGGGCTTCCGCAATGCCGTTCTCAACCATGTACTTCTTCACGGCGTCGGCACGGCGCTGACCAAGAGCCTGATTGTACGCATCGCTGCCCAGGTCGCAGGTGTGACCCGAAATCGCGATCGTGTCGTTCGCGTTCTTCTTCAGTTCCGCGACGATCTTGTCCACTTCCACTTTGCCTTCGGGCTTCAACACGGCCTTGTCGAAATCGAACAGGACGTTATTGAAGAGCGGCTTCGTCCGCGCTGCTGGAGGCGGAGGTGGCGGAGGCGGAGGTGGCGGAGGTGGCGGAGGCGTTACGGCTTCGCACATGTTGTAGACTACGCCGCGGTTGCCCCACAGCTCCTCGTCGTTGTTGTTGGAGGCGGCTTCAGTAGGCCACCACCAATAACCGGAACGCGGGCCCTTGTCGCAAATCGCCGCACCCGTGTCGGGTACAGCTTCAGGTGTTGCCCCGGTGTGACACCACCAGGACATGTCGTCCCAAACTTTGGGACCGCATGTAGAAGCGGTTGCGCTGCCCGCGAGCAACATCACCGCAACTACTGCAATGGTGAGATGTTTCATACTGGTCTTCTCCTTCTTCCGCTAGCAGAAAACGTTGCAGCTACCATTTAACCACAAAGATGCAACGCTGTCAAGTTTTGCCTGTAAGAACTGCGAAAACAAGTACACTTGACCCGTATTCTTGTGGCTTAACGGCTCGGCGATTCACGCCTTGTCCAACCGATGTAATTTTATCATATCCTCCCCGTTCTTACAAGGGTTACGCGGATGGGGACTTCGTTAACCCGAATTTCCTGCCCTTCCGCTTGTGCGTCAAGGGGGGGCACGGAGAAGAGCAGCCGGGCCTGGGGAGACTCGACCACCGATAGACACCGATGAACATTGATGAAGAGCGGGGAGAGACTCAATCGAGCGAGGAGAGTTTCAAGCCACGGGACACAGGGAGCTCGGGGAGAAGAAGTCAACGCAAAGGCGCAAAGGCGCAAAGAAATGCAGAGAAGAACAACTGCAACCCAAGAGACTCGACCACCGATAGACACCGATGAACATTGATGAAGAGCGGGGAAAGACTCAATCGAGTGGGAAGCGTTTCAGACCACGGGGAACTCTGGGAAGTGCGGGAAGGGCGGGAGAATCATTGTCGCGAGAGAACGCGTAGAACGCAAAAGAGAGCAGAATTGGGGACCGACTTCCGCGAAGGGAATGAAGAAGTTGACAGATTGTAGTAGGGATGAAATGGAAAGCCTTTGAGTGTGTAGATTATTGGCAGAGGGTATTGGCCGAGGAAGTGAGCGTTTTTTGGGGAATTGTGGATGTGTTAAGATTGTTCTTGACGAGCGCTGCTGTAAGCAGCACCGGAAGTAGTCCAAGTAGGGACCAAGAAAAGGAGGACTCTCATGAAGCACTGCGGAACGATCACGAAAATGCCTGCGAAGGCGCTTCTCGACCACCCCACGTGGTACGACAGCCTATTTGGGTTCTGGCGTGACCCGGCTGGCGTGATTGCGGCTCACAAGGGACTCAAGGGCGGCCCGGCCGCAACCGCGTAGTCGGAATCGAATAGTACAAGCGGCTTCCAGCCCTTCTCGGGCGGGAAGCCGCTTTCGTTTTTCTGGGCGTGGAATAATGGCAAAGAGCCGGCTGGAAGCCGGCGTTACAAGGAGTGGATTCCTAAGCGGTGCGCTATTTGGCCGTTGCATCCGTTGGGAGAACGGGGGGAGTTGGGGGCGGTTGCGGGGAGTCTTTGGTTTCGTTTGCGCGCAATTCGGCGAGATGGGCCATGGCGCGATGGTATCCGTAGGCTACGAGCAGCACGACGATGCAGAGGACGAAGAAGGCGCCGGCTTTCTGGAAGCTGGTCATGGAGCTGACGAAGGTGTTGAGGAAGGCGCGTCCGATGGCGAGGGCGAAGATGGCGAGGCCGGCGTAGCGGTAGTGCTTTTGGCTGAAGAGCAGGGAGACGAGAAACAGGGCCAGGGCGAGGCCAGCCCATGCGCCAATCAGGTACGCCCCGCGTAGGGGCACGCGCCAAGGCAGCAGCACGAGCAGGCCCGAAGCCATGTAGCAAAACAGCAGGTCTAGGGGCACGTCGCGCAGCGAATTCAGGCGCTTGCCGAGTACGTTGGCACAGCGTTCCAACGCACCCCAGTAGACTGCGACGGCAAGGAAGCCGGCGACCAGGGACACATGGGGCTGTTGAGCGCTATCCGTTTGCGTGAGCAACAATACGGTCGCCCATGCCGCGCCGAGGATGCTGAGTCCACCCGCCATAGGAGACCGAAACACGAGCGCGTATGCGAGGTAGAGCATTGCGATGGCAGCGCCCCAGAACCAGAGCCAATACGGGGCTACGATCCGCGATACGTGCATGTTGGACACGAACCACGCGGCGGCGACGGTGAGCATCCCGGCAATGGGCACGGCGGGGAACCGGCGCTGCTCCACGTAGTAGCGATCTAGGGCGATACCCGCTGCCACGAGGGCCCAGGGAATTGTCGATTTGAAGAAGGACGGCTCGATGTCCGTGAGAACGGCCCAGCGCCCGGCCGCCCACGCGAGCATGGCTGCGCCCACCCAGGCCATTGCGCCGGGGTGGAGGCGAAGGACGAATACGGCTGCGATGAGGGCGGCTCCGGCGAGCGCTGCGACGCCGCCCAAATGCGGCATTTCGCGGCGCAGGATAAGCCCGAGCAGCCAGGCCGCGGACGCGTACAGAAAATACGGGGAGGCGGGATTCTGCTGGAAGTGGAGTCCCTCGGTGCGGCCCAGGATGCGGGTATCGCTGCGCAGGGCCGAGGCCAGCAAGAGCACCGTCGCGGTGATTGCCATCCATAGGGGCGCGGACGGGGAACCTGGGATTTCCAGGGCGGCACAGAGTATGGCGGAGACGGTCAGGGCCATCGAGGCGAGCCCGTAGGGGCGCGAGGCGAGCAGGGCGGCCACGATGGTTAGCGCGAAGGCGGCAGCGGACACGGCAAGGGTACGGTGGCCATCCAGGGTCAGCGCGGGGGTGTAGAGCAGGAATAGGACGGTGCCCGCGACTGCATACACGAATGGAAACAGGAGGCCCCAGAGGGGGCGCTTAACGTCGCCCGTGCCTATCGGCGGCACGGAGATCAGGTCGAGTTGCCAGAGGAGGACGTCCAGGTCGCGTAGAAAGCTGGGAACGGACTTGGGCGAACGGATGTCCCAGTTGGTGCGTTGGTAGAGCTGAGACGCACCGAAGAAGGCGAGTATGGTCAATCCCGCCTCGAAGAGACTGCGCCAAAACAGGGGACCTTCGTAGGGGAAGGTCTGTAGACCGACTGCGCCGTAGGCTCCATAGATGAACGCCAGCGCGGCGGTGCCGAAGGCGAGAATGCGCGTCACGAGCAAGCCGGAGCGCCGGGAGGTGTAGAGCAGGACGACGGTCTGGACGGCGAGGCATGCGGTGAGGGTGGAACCGCCATAGCGGGCGGAAAGGCCGTAGGTCATAGCCGCGACGGCCTTGGTGAAGTAGGCGTTGTAGAGCGGGTCGCCGGCGCGAAGGCGCAGGTAGGCGAGACCGAAGAGCAGCAGGACCAGGGCGAAGCAGAAGCGAAAGACGTCTTGATGGGACGAGTATGCTTCGAAGCCCGCGACTTGCAGGCTGCCGATCGTGAAGAAGGCAGCGGAATTGAGGGTGAGGAAGGCCGTGCGGAACCAGGTGGGCACGGTTTTTCGGCGGACGTCTTCATGCGAGAAGAGTTCGGCGAGCGCGAAGATGAGGAAGTACGAGGCCAGGAAGGCGAGCGCAATCCAGAAGTCGCGCACGAGCCCGTGGGATTCGACGGTGAGGGCCCACGCGAGGTGGTTGGCGTAGCACCCCACGAGTCCGGCGGCGGCGACGTAGTACCAGCGGTGGCGCAGCAGGAAGAAGGCGCAGCCGATGCCGAGTACGAGGATACCCGACACGGACAAGGGGGCGATCTCGCCGCCTTGGAACGTCGTCAGCAGGACGGTGAGGTTGCCCATGAAGACGACTATCATCGCGACGACGCTGGAGCGCCGGATGTGCGCGAAGACGGTCCAGACGAGGACCACCGCGGCAAGGAGGACGATGCCCACGGCGCCGCTTTCGATGATGCGCGCGTAGGGAAGGAAGTGGGCGGCGTAGGTTACGAAGTAGCTGAGGCCGAGTCCGCCGGCGAAGAGGACTTGGGCGTAGCGCGCGTATTTGCGTTCGAGCCACCAGGCGCATCCCAGGAACCCCGCACAGACAAGGTAGCCTACCCCAACGCGGGCCCACGGGCCCCACACGTCCATTGCGGCGCTGAGGGCATAGACGGCGGCCATGGCCAGGAGCAGGATGCCTACCCGGGGCAGCCAATAGGAGCCGAGGGTCATCTCCCAGCCGCCGGGCTGGCCGGGCTTGGCGGGGGCTTTGGCGGCAGGCTGGGCCGCACGCGCAGGTGCAGGCTCGGGTGTGGGCACGGGAGCAGCGGGCTTTCCGACGGGCGGCGCAGGGGCGGTTTGCACGGGTGCCGGGGGGACTGCGGGCAAGGGAGGCGGAACCGATCTGACGGGGCTGACGGGGAGTTGTTCTTTCACAACGGTTTGTGGCGTCGAGGGCTTCGCCTCGGCTGCTTCGAGTTGTCTCAGGCGTCCGCTCAACTCGGCGACGCGGTCCATGACCTCGGCCAATTCGCGACGGAGCTGTTTTAGTTCGTTTTGATCAGCCATGACTCACCTTCCCTTGCAATGCAATAACAATAAGGCGGGGGAAGCGCACTTGCAAGGCGGCGGTAGATGGCGGATGGGGCGAACGGGAGCTAAAGGAGCTGAAGGACCTGAAGGACCTGAAGGACCTGAAGAACCTAAACGACCTAGGGGACCGATACGAGCTATGCGACCTATGGGAGCAGCAGGAGCGATTGGGGGCTATGCGGGGGGGTGCGTCACGGGAGCATATCGGTGCGCACAGGTGTTTTGATAGGATGGGCGGCGGTTAGGAGGAAGGTGCCGTGCGTATCATTGCCGTGTCGTCGCTTCGGCCGGGACTAGTTCTTGGAAAGGCGCTGCTCGATTCCAAAGGCAACACCCTTCTGAACGCTGGCGTGACTCTGATCGATGGGTATATCCAGTCGCTTCGAGACAAAGGGTACACGCACCTCTACATCTCCGATACGGAGACGGGGATAGACGTCGCGCCGGACGAAGACTTGAATCCAATCGTTCGCGCGAAGGCACTCAATGCCATGAACGAGTTGACCAAGAACATCGAGAAGGAATTCTTGATGTTGCGATCGTCTTCTTTCGAGGATGTGAAGAGCTTTTGTTCGTCCGAGAAGATGCGGACGCTCCTCTCTCAGGGTCCGGTGTGGAAAGCGATGATGACGTGCATCAACTCGATTCTGGAGGAGATCCTTACGCGAAGCACGTTGGCGGGTCTTACTTCGATCAAGAGCGAGGATTCAGCGCTCTACGAGCATTCGATCGACGTGTGCGTGGTGGCGGTGATGATTGGGAGGCACATCGGGATGCCGACGCACCGGTTGAAGCAACTGGCAAGCGGGTGTTTGCTTCACGATATCGGGAAGGTCTTTCTCGACAAGAAGTCGGGGGATAGGGATTCAATCCGGTTGCACACGACGTTGGGGTACGAACTGCTGAAGAACAACGAGGACCCCGACATCCTGGCTCCGCATGTCGCGTACGAGCACCACGAGCATCAGGACGGATCGGGGAAGCCGCGCGGGCTGGTGGGAAGCAATACCGTCGAGCGCGACCGGAATCTGTCGTCGCCGGTGCCGACGCTGATAGGCGAAATCGCGGCGGTGGCGAACACGTACGACAATCTCTTGAACGGCATTGGAGCGCCAAGGCCGTTGCCGCCCGATCAAGCTCTGCGTTGCGTCAGCGAGTATGCGGGGAGCCGGCTCAACCGTGAACTGGTGGCAAGCCTTTTGCGCGTGGTCCCCGTGTATCCTTTGGGGACGGAGGTCTTCATCGACGGGGGTGAATATGACCGGTACACTGGGATTGTGACGGAGGTTCGGAAGACGGCGCTCGACAAGCCGCTGTTGGCACTATTTCGCGACGCATCCGGGAAGATCATCAGTCCGATCGAGGTCGATATGAAGGCCGTGGAAGACATTGTGCTGCGCGGGAAGCCGCTATTCTGAAGCGGTCGCGCGCGCCTCGCCCCACCTCGGAACGGAGTCCAAGTGAATGCAGGCCACGCGTCTGCCGGAATCACGTTCGAGCAATGCCGGGGCGGCGGCGGCGCATTCAGGGGTTGCGTGGGGGCAACGCGGGTGGAAGGCGCAGCCGGCCGGGGGATTCAGCGGCGACGGCGGGTCGCCTTTAAGCAGGAGATGCGAGCGGTCGCGTTTGCGATGCGGATCCGGCGTTGGGATCGCGCTCAGCAGCGATTGCGAGTACGGGTGCATGGGGTGGGAGAACACGTCCTCCGCATTGCCGATTTCGACAACCTTCCCCAGGTACATGACCGCGATTCGGTGCGAGAGGTGGCGCACGACGGAGAGGTCGTGTGAGATTAGCATCAAGGTTAGGCGCTCTTCGCGGCACAGTGCGGCGATGAGGTTGAGAATCTGGGCTTGCACGGACACATCGAGCGCGGAGACCGGTTCGTCGGCGATGAGCAGGGCAGGCTTGAGCGCCAAGGCGCGGGCGATGGCGATGCGCTGGCGCTGGCCACCGCTGAATTCGTGGGGGTACTTGCGCGCATAGCGGGCGGCGAGCCCGACGCGTTCCATGAGGGCGGACACGGCTGCCGGCGCGTCGCGCCGCGAGACCAGCCCGTGCACCAGCATCGGTTCGGCAATGGCGTCGCTGACGTTCATGCGCGGGTTGAGCGACGCGAAGGGGTCTTGGAACACCATCTGAATGCGGCGGCGCGCGGTGCGCAGCTCTTCGCGCGAGAGGACGGCCAAGTTGCGGCCTTCGAACCAGACGTCTCCGCGCGCGAGCGGGACAAGGCGCAAGATGGCCCTCGCCAGCGTGGACTTTCCGCAGCCGGATTCGCCGACGAGGCCGAGGATCTCTCCGGGTTGCAGGGCGATGCTGACGCCGTCGACGGCCTTTACGATGCCCACGCGGCGTTCGAATACGCGGCCTTCCGAGACGGGGAAATGAACGGCGACATCGTGCACGTCGAGGATGGGGCCGTTGGGAGGATTCATGCCAGCTCTCCCCGTTGCACGCGCAGGCACGCGCTCGCGTGGCCGGACTCGATGTCGCGCAGGTCGCACGACCCGGTGCGGCAGCGCGCGTCGGCCTTCTCGCAACGCGGGGCAAACGCGCAGCCTTCGATAGGGCGTGCGAGATCGGGCGGCATGCCTGGGATGGTGTACAGCGTTTCGCCCTTTTGGCGGCGCGACGGCAAGGAGGCCATCAGCGCTTCCGTGTAGGGATGACGGGGTTTGTCGAAAAGCGCCTCGGTGCGCGACGACTCCACGATACGGCCCGCGTACATCACGAGGACGCGGTCGCAGGTTTCCGCGACGATTCCCAAGTCGTGGGTGATGAGTATCACGGCCATGCCCAGGTCGCGCTGAAGGCGTTTGATCAGGTCGAGGATTTGCGCCTGCACGGTCACGTCGAGCGCGGTGGTCGGCTCGTCGGCGATGAGGAGTTGCGGGCGCGTGATGAGGGCCATCGCGATCATGACGCGCTGGCGCAGGCCGCCGCTGAATTGATGCGGGTAAGCGCGCATGCGGCGGGCGGCATCTTGAATGCCTACGGCTTCGAGCATTTCCACGCTGCGCTTTCGCGCATCGGCGCGCGTGCATTGTTCGTGAATGAGCAGGGGTTCCATGACTTGCGCGCCGATGGTGAGATAGGGATTCAGGGCGGTCATGGGGTCTTGGAAGATCATGGAGATGCGTTTACCGCGAATGCCGCGCAATTGGGCCTTCGAGCACGCCAGGAGATCGACGCCGGCGAAGCGGGCGACGCCGGATTCGATGCGGCCTGGAGGCATGGGAATCAAGCCCAGCAGCGACATGTTCGCGACGGATTTTCCGGAACCCGATTCCCCCACTATTCCCAGCGTCTCCCCTTGTTCGATGGAGAAGGAGATGCCATCGACGGCGCGCACCGTGCCGGAGCGGAGCCGGAAGTGGGTTCGGAGGTTATCGACGATGAGCAGCGGCATGGCGGTCAATCCTTGGCGATGCGCGGGTCGAGGGCGTCGCGCAGTCCATCGCCGAGGAAGTTGAGGGAGAAGAGGGTCATCGACAGGGCGAGGCTGGGAAAGAGCAGCATCCAGGGATACTCTTCGATGACGTTGGCCCCGTCGTGGATGAGCAGGCCCCAGGAACTCATGGGGGGTTGGACGCCCATGCCGAGGAAACTCACGAAGGCTTCAAGCAGCATGACCTGCGGAATCGTCAGGGTGGTGTAGACGATGATGGGGCCGAGGGCGTTTGGGATGAGGTGGCGCAGGACGATGCGTCTGCGGCGCAATCCCATGACTTGCGCGGCCTCGATGAATTCTTTCTGCATCAGGGAGATCACTTGGCCGCGGACGATCCGCGCCATGGTCAGCCATTCGACGGCGCCGATGGCCATGAAGAGCAGGATGAGACTTTTCTGAAAGTAGACCGAGAGGATGATGACGATGATCGTAAAGGGGAGCGTGTAGAGGATATCGACGATGCGCATGAGGAGCGCGTCGGTGCGGCCGCCGGCGAATCCCGCGAAGGCTCCGTAGAGGACACCGATGGAGAGCGAGACGGCCGTGGCGGCGATGCCGACCATCAAGGAGATGCGTCCGCCGTAGAGGATGCGTGTGAGAAGGTCGCGGCCGAGGGTGTCGGTGCCAAACCAATTGGCGGCATTGGGGGCGACGGCCCCTTTGACGCGGTCCTGCGTTTCGTAGGAATAGGAGGAGAGGAAGGGGCCGACAATTACAGAGAGCACGACGAACACGAGGACGGCCATGCCGACTACGGCAAGGCGGTTGCGGCGGAGCCGTTGCCATGCGTCTTTCCAGAGCGATGCGCCTTGCTCGTAGGTTTGGGGGTTACTTGCCATAGCGCACCCGGGGATCGAGCAAGGCTTGCGCGATATCGACGAGCAGGTTGAAGACGAGAATCAGGGCCGCGTAGAACAGCACCGCGCCGAGCAGCATGGTGTAGTCGCGGTTGAAGGCGGCCTCGACGAACTGACTGCCGAGACCGGGAATGCGGAAGATTTTTTCGACGACAAACGAGCCGGTGAGGAGCCCTGCCGCGGCGGGCCCTAGGAAGGACACGACGGGTTGTATGCCTCCGCGGAGGGCATGCCGCAGCACGACGCGCGCCTCGCCAAGGCCTTTGGCGCGGGCGGTGCGAATGAAGTCCTGCGCGAGCACTTCGAACATGCCGCCGCGCGCGAGGCGGGCGATGTAGGCGACGTAGGCCGCGCCCAAGGTGAGGGCGGGCAGGATCTTGGTGGAGGGCGGGCCCCATCCGGAGACGGGGAGCCAGCCGAGTCCGATCGAGAATATGAGCATGAGCACGGGGCCGAGGACGAAGTTCGGCACGCAGATGCCGATCATGGCAAAGGACATGGGCACGTAGTCGGTCACGCTGTTGGGGCGCAGGGCGGCGGTGACGCCGGCGAGCAGGCCGATGGCGCAGGCGAAGAGCAGCGCGTAGAACCCCAACTCGATGGACACGGGCGCGCGCAACACGATCCATTCGGCGACGGTGCGGCTGGGCTGTTTCATCGAGGGGCCGAGGTCGCCGCGAAACAATCCAATGACGTAGTCGAAATACTGCTTGTACAAGGGGGCGTCGAGGTTGTACGCGGCGCGGAGTTGTTCGAGGGCTTCGGGGGCGACGAAGCGCTCGCCTTGTTCGAAGGGGCCGCCCGGCGCGAGGCGAATCAGGAAGAAGATGACGGTAACGATGATAAAAAAGACGGGGATGAGTCCCAGGGCGCG
>JBHEKO010000168.1:0-10794 GCA_041859475.1 Candidatus Hydrogenedentales bacterium | reverse complement strand
CAGAAGAACGACATCTCCGACCTCATGCTGAAAGGCGTAAGCGGCGTGTTCATCAATCCGGTGAACTGGGAGGGGATCAAGGGGAGCTTGCTCCAGGGCAAGGAAAAGGGCGTCCCATGCGTCGTGATAGATGCCCCCGTGAAAGACGAGGACCTCGTCCTATGCCAGGTTGCCTCCGACAACGTCGAAGCCGGACGCCTCGCCGCGCGTGCCTTAGCCCAGGTGAAGCCCGACGCGAAAGTCGTCATCCTCCATCTGTCCGTGAACAAGGCCTGCATCGACCGCGTCGCCGGGTTCCAGGAAGAAGCCGCGAAATACCCGGACATGAAAATCCTCGATATCCAGGAAGGCAAAGGCTCAACCGAAGGTGCGCGCCCCGTCATGCGCGACCTGCTGGGCCGCTTCCCCGAATTGACTGCCGTGTTTCCCATCAACGACCCCAGCGCGTTGGGTGCGATCTCGGCCCTGGAATCCGCGGGAAGATTGAACGACGTCACCGTCGTCACCGTGGACGGTTCCGCGGAAGGCGTCGGCGCTATCAAAGCCGGAAAGCTGCACTCGACCTCCGCGCAGTCTCCGCGCGAAATCGGCCGGGTGGCCGCGGAAAAACTCTACGAGCACCTCGAAGGAAAGCCTGTAGAGAAGGACATCAAGATTCCCGTCGAGCTCGTCACCAAGGAGAATGCGGACGCGTATTTGCAGAAGCGCGAATCCGCGGCCAGTTCAGAGTCCGCGGCGCCGGGCGCGTAGAGACGAATCCACATGAGAACCACCAAGCACTTGCTTCCCCTTGTCGGCGCAATCGTCGTGCTTTTGTTGCTCTTTCGCCTGTGGGTGCCCAATCTACTTTCGCCGGAAAACCTGATTGACCTCACCCAACAGATCTCCGTGAATGCGATCATCGCCTTCGGCATGACCCTCGTCATCCTCACCGGCGGAATCGACCTTTCCGTGGGGGCCGTGCTCGCCCTCGTAGGAACGGCTTCCGTATTCGTGCTGGCGTCGAGCGGCGGCCAATCGCCCTGGTGGGCAATTCCCGCCATGCTCGCGGGCATCGCGGTCGCCGCCCTGTTCGGCGCGTTCAACGGTGTATTTGCCGCGAAGACGAAGATCCCGCCATTTATCATCACGCTCGCAACCATGCTAATCGCCCGCGGCGCGGCCCTGGGATTCAACGAAGGCCGTCCCATGCCCATTCCCGATCATCAGACGATCTTCCTCGGACTCGGCAACGGACGCATAGCGGGCGTGCTTCCTGTTCCTGTCCTTGTGATGCTCATCGCGTTTGTCTTGACCGCCGTCTTGCTGCACTACACAAAGATCGGCCGTCATTTCTACGGCATCGGCGGAAGCTTCGAGGCCGCGCGCCTCTCTGGAATTCCCGTCGGCCGCAACACCGTGCTCGTGTACGTCGTGTGCGCCGCGCTGACGGGCATCGCGGGGATGATCAACACCTCGCAGCTCTACTCCGCCGAGCCATCCTCCGGGGCCGGTTTCGGGCTCAACGCCATCGCCGCCGTCGTGTTCGGTGGCACAAGCTTCTCCGGCGGCATCGGCACCATGCCCGGCACCCTCCTCGGAGCCATCATCATCGGCATCCTCGACAAAGGCCTCAACCAGGCGGGCGTCCACTTCTCCCTGCAATACGTCGTCAAAGGCCTCGTCATCCTCGGGGCGGTATTCATCGACGTCCTACGCAGAAAATGACCGAACAACCCGATTCCCTCACGTCCGCTTAAACACGATCCGAAACCGTCTAGTCGGAGGTTCACGCTCTTCCACGTAATCCTCGAACGTCTCCTCCACCAACCCTGCCTTCGCGGACTGCCCAAGCTCCGCTCGCGTCAACGGCCACGGCAACGTCCCCTCCGGCTCGTCCTCGTCGCGTCCGCGCGCGACGAACAACAAGCGCCCCCCGCGCGACACAAACGACGCAACCTTGTCTATCGCCACGCGCCGCAAATCCGCAGGCAACGACTGCAGCGTGTACGCCTCAAAGACAAAATCAAACGCGCCAGCCCATTCCGTTGGTGGATTCAGCAAATCCGCGTTCACGTATGTCACCGCGGACCCCGCGAAGCGCTTCCCGCACCACGCAATCGCCGACGGCGAAATGTCGAACGCCGTCGTTGCGAAACCGCGCCGCGCCAACTCTTCGGCGTCGTCGCCCAGCCCGCACCCAACCACGAGCGCCCGCTTACCGCTACCCGTCACGCCGTGCGCATCCAACCACGCCACGAGATTCGGATTCGGCGCAAGGTCCGCCCACGGAATCGACGCCGCGTCTCCGTCTGCCTGTGCATACAAATCCTCAAACCACGCCAACGGCTCGCCCGCCGCAAAACGCTTCTGCGCGATTGCCCGCGCCCTCGTCCGAACGTCATCCTCGGTCATACTGAGGCCCTCACGGTTTCGTCAATTCCGAACACTGTACCCGGATCGCCGGCAGCAATTCCTGCCGCCATTCGCCCGTAACGGTGCGCAGGCCGAATGCCTCTTTGCCGCAGTCCTGGTAGGCCCAAATCCACCAACCCGAAAATCCATACTCGGCGCTCTTCTTGAATTGCCACTCCAAGACATCCGCGCCCGAGGTTCCTTGCGGCGCGAGAATACTATCCTTGGGATCACGGTCGAACCACTTGAAGTCCGTCGAGACGAGGCGGCTCGCGCTCTCCGGCCCCAGGATCTCCAGGATTGCCCGAAGGTAATGAAACCCGTCCGGCGCGGGGTCGCAAAAGGGATACGCCGTCATTACCCAGTAGTCCGGCGGAAGCGCCAGATCGTCGACAAGCCATTTCTTCAGATTCGTAAATGCGCTGAGCCGCGCCAGAGGTGGCCGCGCACTCCGATACGGATTCGCCGAGAAGATCGGCAGCATGATCGGCGATGCCTTCGGGCGTTTGCCCGCCGCGCGAAACACAGGCCAGACGTGCTTCACGAATTGCTCGGTGCTTGCTGTGACCGCAGGCAGATCCTCGCGGTCCCATAGCACCGGCTCCGCCGCGCCAAACTCGTGGTTGCCCATCATACTCCACATCGCGATGCTCTCAGGATGCGCGGTGTGCGCTTCGACGTACTCGATGACTTCGCTGTACCACGTCGCGGCTTCATCCCACGGCGTATCGTCGGCCTTCGGCCAATGCCCCGAATTCGAAATGTGATGCTCCGAATCCACCGAGTGCGGAATCCAGAGATTGCACGCCAAGTCGATCTCCAGGGATATCCCCGCCACGCGGCAATCGTCGATAAACGCCGCCACGTTGTCGAGATACGCAACGTTGGCCCACTCCGTCAATGCCTGCCCCGCTTTCGGCCCTACCGCTGATTTCGCCAATGTATGAGGGATCATCACAAAGATGTCGATAAAATTAACGCGCGTCTCGCGCACCAATTCCTCCAACGCACGGCGTACCGTCTCCCGATGCTCCGCATAAAACAACAACCACGGGAAATCAGGCACGCCGGCCCTAACCTGCGGATTGAAGTGCATGCCTCTGAACGGCGTTTGGTTGGAGTGCGGGGTTGCATGAGGTTCCGCGGCCGCATACACGCGATCAATACCTGCTAACGGCGTCAAGACAATAGCCAAGAATGCCGCGGCACCCCCTACCCTCACTGCTGCACCTATTTCGCCACCCTCGGAGAAGGAACGATTCTCGGCTTCGACATGCTCTTGGTGGATCTAGTGCTGGTGACACGTTGCGCAGAAGGTTGCACGCGAATCGTGAGTTGTCGGCCAAGAGCGGCGGCGATCTCCGCCATCGAGTCGATCGTGAAATTCGCGGATTCATTGAGCACTCGCGTTACATATTGCCGCGATTTTCCGAGGCGCTCGGCCAGAGCCGACTTGGTGATGTTCATTTCGTGCATCGCCGCGCATATGTCGTCCACAAATGCGGCTTTGAGATATCCCGCCTGGAACTCGGGATCGCAATCATAGTCGACAAGATCGCGACGGACGGACTTAGGCACTTCCTTCGCAAACGGCACACTGTGGAGAATTACCCTCGTATTGGGTCTCGACTTTCCATTGCTTGTCTTGGCGTTCATCTCAATCGCTCCAATCCTCTGAACCCTTCCACATATGCGGAACGAAGCCGGTTTGCGCGGGCAAAGGCCAGATTTTGCTCTTCGGCGCTGGGTTTGGTCTTCCAGTATCCACTCGCGCAGACCACGATTTCTTGCGTATCGGATGTGTAAAAGAAGAAGAGACGGGCATGCCCTCCTCGCATTTCGTAAATCTCCGGATACTTGCGTCCTTTCTTGACGCGATTCTCGTTGAATACTCTGTGACGCTCCGCGACAAGTCGTATGGTCTGAAGAAGCCTATCGTAGTCCTCGCGGTGCCTGGACTTCAGGTCGCTTAATTCCTTCAGCGCTGGCGACTTGCCGTCAAGCGCCAACACCCTGATTCCGTGTGCGGTTTCCCACCTCTCGTCTACATCCTCAAGATAATGCAATTCGATTCGCATGTCAACCTATACGTTTACGCCCGTGCCTTGACAGTAGCTTGTTCCCAACTTCCGAATGCCGTGTGGAGAGAGCGACGGCGCCTCCATTGCTCCATACGTTTATCCAGCGCCGATCATAGCCCATACACTATACTACGTAGGCTACCGCAAATTCAGGGTCCGTGGAATTGCCCCCCCGGCGCACATGCCCTCGCCCCTGCATTTCAGCTACCATATCGAAATACACCTAGGAGAAACGCCATGGCAGTCGAGATGGATGTCGTATACGAGGGGAACCTGTATTGCACGGCTACGCACGGACCGTCGCGGAAGACGTTGCACACCGAAGCCCCCGTGGACAACGGAGGAAAGGGCGAGTCGTTTTCGCCGACGGACCTGCTTGCAACCTCCGTGGGCGCGTGCATGCTGACCGTGATGGGCATCGTGGCGCAGCGGGAAGGCGTAGACATGACCGGCGCGACGGTACACGTCGTGAAGGAAATGACCGCCGTGCCCACACGCCGCGTCGGCAAGTTAACCGTCACGCTGACGATGCCCGATGGCTTCCAGGCAACCGAGGTGCAGCGCCAAAAGCTGGAGCGCGCCGCCGAGGTATGCCCCGTGAAGAAGAGCCTGCACCCCGACGTAGAATTGGCCGTGGAATTCATCTATCCCTGACGCCGCGCGCTGGGATTGAGGAGGATCGAAGTATGTCGCTGACGCCGTCGACCATGATTCCCTTGGGCACGCCCGCGCCGGACTTCTCGTTGCCGGACACGGTGACGGGAAAGACCGTGTCGCTGAGCGACTTCAAGGAAAACAAAGCGCTGCTGGTCATGTTCATCTGCAACCATTGCCCCTACGTGAAGCATGTCGCGGCGGAATTGGCGCGCATGGGCAGAGACTACGCCGGGAAATCCGTGGGGATCGTGGCGATTTCGTCGAACAACGTGAAGACGCATCCCCAGGACGGCCCCGACAAGATGGCCCTCGAAGCCAAGGCGCAGGGATACACGTTTCCGTATCTCTACGACGAGTCGCAGGCCGTTGCGCGGGCCTACAGCGCCGCGTGCACACCGGATTTCTTTCTGTTCGACGGCGCGCACAAGCTGGTCTATCGCGGGCAGCTCGACGACAGCCGCCCAGGAGGCAATGCTCCGGTAACGGGAGCGGACCTTCGCGCGGCCATCGATGCCGTGCTTGCCGGTAGACCGGCGCCCACACAGCAGCGTCCAAGCGTCGGCTGCAACATCAAGTGGAAGTCATAAGGCAGGGACGCTTCGACGAGACGTCCGCATGCCACCGCTCAATTCTTGAAGTGGTCGAACCCGGTGCGCGCCGGCTCCTCGCCGTCGATCCGCACGCCCGTCCATTGCCCAGTAAGCTCCCCGACCACGGTCAATTCCCAGCCGAATTCCTTGTGGAACGAGGTAAGAACCTCTTGAGCGAGGGCCATGTCGACCGTGAAGGCAAGTTCGTAATCCTCTCCGCCCGCCGTGATGAAAGGCAAGCTATCGAGGCCGTGCTTTTCGCAGTAGCGCTTGAGTGACGGCGCAGGGACAAGCGCTTCCTTGCGCAGGTTGACGCCTAAGTTATTCGCCTTGGCGATATGCCCCAAATCCTGAACCAGCCCGTCGCTGATGTCGATCATCGCGTGCACGCAACTCTTCCCGCACAGCCATTGCCCCTCCGCGATGCGTGGCTTCGGACGCCGGTGCGCATCGATAAGTTCAGGTTCGTCGTGGCCTGCCTCAGCCGCATGCAGCCCTGCCGCGGACAACCCCAACGGTCCGGTCACCACGACGATATCGTCGTGCCGCGCGCCTTTACGCTTGAGACAGCGTCCGCCCGAGGGTTCGCCCATCACCGTTACGTCGATGGTCAAGGGTCCCGGAGACCGCGTGGTGTCGCCCCCCACGATCACCGCGCCCGACCGCGCCAGGGCGGCCGCCATGCCTTCGCAAAGCTGCTCAAGATAGACCACGCCCGTATCGGGCGGGCATGCCAACGACACCAGCGCATATGCCGGAACGCCGCCCATCGCCGCGATATCGCTCACCGCAGCCGCCGCCGCTTTCCATCCGATATCGAGCGGCCCTGCCGTGGAACGGCGGAAATGAACGTCTTCGACAAACATGTCGCACGACACCAGCAGCAAGCGGTCGGATATGCGGACGATGGCGCAATCATCGCCGATCCCCTCGATCACGCCCGGAGACGACGGCAAGACTCGCGTAAGCCGTTCAATCATTCCAAACTCGCCGATCTCTCCAAGCGTGCGCACGGTTATGCCTCCCGTTCGAGAAAGTGCCACGCCATCGGCAGCGCGTGGGTTACGTCGCGCGCAATCAGCCCTCGCTGGGTCGTCGATTTCACCGCGATATCCGCCGCCAACCCGTGCGCATACACGCCAATGAGCGCTGCGTCGTATGCGGAGATTCCTTGCGCAAGCAGTCCGCCTAGCAGTCCCGCAAGCACGTCGCCCGTGCCGCCGGAGCCTAGCCCTGCGTTTCCCGTCGGATTGACGAGGCAATTTCCATTCGGATCGGCAATGACGGTCCGGTGTCCCTTCAGCGCTACGACACAGCCCAATCGTTGTGCCATGCGCTTCGCCACCCCTTCGCGGTCGGCCTGCACCTCCGCCGTCGTGCATTGCGCCAAACGCGCCATCTCGCCGGGGTGGGGTGTGATGAGGATTGGCGCATTCGCGCACGCAAACGTATCAGGCGCGGTGCTCAGGCAATTCAGCCCATCGGCATCGACAACCATCGGTGCTGGGCACTGCCGCACAAACTCGACTGCAAACCGCCGCGTCTCTTCATGCTGCGAAATGCCAGGCCCCAGGACCACCGCCTGCTTGTCCATCGCGAACGAAAGTGCCGGATCGAGCGCGGCGAATGAAAGCGTCTCCTCCGGCGTGGCCGGTAAGGGACGGCTCATGGCCTCGTACAATGCCACCGCCATCGGGTCGGCCAGCGAACGCGGGCAACCCACCGTAACCAACCCCACGCCCGAGCGGCTGGCGGCCTCCGCGGCCAGCTTCGCCGCCCCGGTAAACCCGCGCGATCCCGCGATGATGAAGACATGGCCGAACGTGCCCTTGTGACCGTCCACCGGCCGGGCAGGCAATCTCTCCCGAACAAGCTGTAGTGTAATTGGAGCGCCCATATATTTCGTAAGCGCATCGTAGTCGGAACCCGCTATCCCGTCAAGTGCTTTTGATCTTCTGCCCCCCTCTGCGGGGTCCTTCGGTCCTTTCCGTCGCCAAGTCCCTCTTTGTATTCTGAGTCCTTGGTGGCATTTCGGTCCCAAAGACCGCTATCCTGATCCGTCGAAGAGCAAGTGTGTCCCCGGAGTTCACCCCATGAGAGCACAACCATGACACTGGCGGTCGATCTTACATTCTCGATAGCCTTCTTCTTCTATGTCGCCTCCGCGGCCACCGCAGGGTGGTACCTGCACAGTGGCGGCAACCGCGTGCTGCGCGTGACGCATGTCCTAGTCATGATGGGCGCGGTCATCCTTGCATCCACAATAGCCCTGCGCTGGATTTCGTGGGGCCGCCTGCCGCTGACGACCATGGCGGATTCCCTCAACCTGTTCATCGTGCTCACGTCGTTCGTCGTCGCCATCGTGGCGCATCGCGGCGCGCAACACGCTATCCTCTGCCTCTATACGCCGCCGCTGGTCGCCCTGTTCGCCGTGAACGCCGTCATCGCCTTCGGCGACCTGCACCGCGAACCCAAGGAACTCAATGGCGCGTTTCTCGCCGTCCACGTGGGACTCGCCGTGCTTGCCTATGCCTTGTTCTTCGTCGCCAGCATCACCAGCATCGCCTACATCGTTCAGGCCCGAGGGTTGAAACAACTCCGCACTTCAGGCCTGGTTAAGAAGCTCCCGTCTCTTGAACAATTGGATCGCACGCTCTATTTTCTGATCGCATCTGGTTACATCTTCTTCGGGATCACGCTCGTTTTGGGCATGATCTGGGCCTACATCGACCGCGATGCCCTAGGTCAGCACTGGTGGCTTTCGCCGAAGATCTTCCGGGCCGCGTTCATGGTCGTGTTGTATTCCACCGCCTTCCACGCGCGCCGGCGAGGCCAGCTCCGCGGACAGAAGCTTGCCTACCTCGTCTTCGTGGGCTTCACTGTTCTGCTGGCGGGCTATCTCGTGCTCGGGTTGTTTAACTTGCAGGACTACAACTTCTGGAGCGCGTCTTCATGAGCCTGGTCGTTTCAGGCTTGAGTCATCACACGAGCCCGGTAGAACTGCGGGAACGCCTCCATTTTCCCGAAGCCCAACTGCCGGCCGCGCTCCTGCGCCTGCGCAAACAACTCGAAGACGCCGGCGTGGTGATCCTGAGCACCTGCAACCGCGTCGAAGTGTATGCCCACACGCCCGAACCCGGCGACGAGGCGTTCGCGAAAATCCGCGCCTTCCTCAGCGAGTGGCACAACATCCCCGAAAACGAGTTCGCGGAGATGCTCTACCAGCGCGCCGAGCGCGACGCCGTCGGTCATCTTTTTCACGTCGCGTCGAGCCTCGACAGCATGGTCGTGGGCGAGGGCCAAATCCTCGGCCAGGTCCACGACGCGTATCTTGTCGCGCAGGCCGAGCAATCCACCGACAAGGTCATCAGTCAACTCTTCCAGAAGGCCTTCTCCGTGGCGAAAGACGTGCGCTCGCGCAGCGGCATCAGCGAAGGCAAGGTGTCCGTCGGGAGCGTGGCGGTAGACCTCGCGGTCTCCATCTTCATCAACCTCACCGGCAAGACGGTCATGGTGATCGGCTCCGGCAAGATGGGCGAGCTCGCCCTGAAGAGCCTCGTGTCGCGCGGCGTGTCGCATGTGTTGCTCGTCAACCGCACCCAGGAGAAGGCCGCCGATCTCGCGGATCGCATCCACGGCGAACCCATCGCCTTGGACGATCTCAACAAGCATCTGCATCGCGCCGACATCGTCATCACGTCCACCGGCGCGCGCGATTACCTGCTGCGCGCCGCGGATTTCGAAAAGGCCCTGCGCCTGCGCGCGCACGCGCCCATGTTCGTGATCGACATCGCCGTGCCGCGCAACGTCGATCCTGCCGTAAACGACATCGACAATGTCTACCTCTACGACATCGACAGCCTGCAGCAGGTCACCGAAAGCAATCTCGAAGCGCGCCGCAACGAAATCGCGAAGTGCGTCGAGATCGTCGAATCGGGTATCGATCACTTCTGGCAATGGCGTCAGGGCCTCGTCGCGGAACCGACCATCGTCTCCATGTCGGAAGAACTCCACGCCATCCGCGAACGCGAATTGGCTAAAACCCTTGCGTCATTGCCCGACCTGACCGAAAAGCAGCGCGAGGAAATCGCCTACTTGTCCAAACGCATCGTAAACTCCATCCTGCAACGGCCCATGACGCAGCTCAAGCGCGAGGTCGCGCGGCAGGACCCGCATGCCGTGCTGCATTTGGTGAAGCGCCTGTTCGGATTGCGCGAGACGCCATGAGCCCCGCAACCATTACGACAAGGATAGTCGCAGTATGACAAAGACGCTGGTCATCGGCAGCCGGGGCAGCAAGCTCGCGTTAACGCAATCCAATTTCATTGCGGGCGCGATTCGCGCCTTGGAACCGGACCTTGAAGTGCAGGTCGAGATCATCCACACGAAGGGAGATAAGATTCTCGACGCGCCCCTCGCGCAGATCGGCGGCAAGGGCCTCTTCACGAAAGAACTCGAAGTCGCGTTGCAGGAAAGCCGCATCCATCTCGCCGTGCACAGTCTGAAAGACCTGCCCACAGAATTGCCCGACGGCCTCACGCTGGCCTCCGTGCCGAAACGCGAAAGCCCCTACGACGCCTTCGTCTGTGCAAAGTGGGACAGCGTCGATACGCTGCCCGCGAACGCGCGCGTCGGCACGTCGAGCCTGCGCCGTGGCGCGCAACTCCGCGCCTATCGCCCCGATCTCGAAATCGTCCCCATTCGCGGCAACGTCGAAACGCGCCTTCGCAGGGTGGAAGAAGGCGTTGTCGACGCCGCCGTGCTCGCGTGCGCAGGGTTGAACCGGCTCGCGCTGAGCCACGCCGTGGTCTACGCGCTCGACGTCGACATCATGATTCCCGCCCCCGCTCAGGGCGCGCTGGGCATCGAAGCCCGCGCGGACGACGCCGAAACGCTCGCGCTCCTGAGCCGTCTGTCCGACCCGCAGACGGCCGCCGAGGTCCGCGCAGAACGCGCATGCCTCGCCACGCTCGAAGGCGGCTGCCAAGTCCCCTTGGGCGCGTTGGCGCGCGTGAACGGCGGTGTGCTCGAACTCACGGCGTGCGTGTGCAGCCCCGACGGCGCCACCGTGT
>JBHEKO010000040.1:0-6634 GCA_041859475.1 Candidatus Hydrogenedentales bacterium | reverse complement strand
CGTTGTCATTTCGACCAACAGTTTCGGGGCCACGGACAATACCGTGGCGTACTCCGCCAATTACCGGCTGAGGCCCAGTTATATTCAGAACTGCGGCTTCCACATCTACGAGCTTAAGCCCTTTCCCGACGACCTGCCCGCGCTCCTCCCCAACTACGCCGATCTCGAGCAACGCGCTCAACAAGAAGGAACCAAGGACAAACCCTTTGTAAGTGTCCACGCGAAATCATTCGTGTGCGATGACAAGACCGTTTTCGTCGGGTCGTATAACATCGATCCGCGGTCCGACCATTTGGATACGGAGGCCGGTGTCCTCATAGAAGACCCGCGCATCGCCAAGGCCGTCAAGGACGCCATTCTGAAGCGAACGGAACCAAGCAGTAGTTGGGTTATCGCGAAGAAGAAGTTCCCACTGTCCGACGTCAATTATCTTATCGAAGGCATTTCGGGGCTCTCGCCTATCGATATCTGGCCACTGCGCAATACAAGCAGTTTCGAACTCCTGCCCGGTAAGGAACCGCTTCCCCCGGACGACAAGAACTTCTATACCCACTATCGCGACGTTGGCGGTTTTCCCGGCGCTCAAGGCCTCACCACCAAGGAGATCACCACACACCTCTACCGCATCATCGGCGGGCTGGCCACCCCCATCATGTGAAGAGAGCGCAGCATGGTGGAAGGGATGGCCCTGATTTCTCACGGAGACGCACCAGGATTTCTCTCGACCTCCGTATTGGCAAGACTTGCGACGCAATTCACGGCGACTCTCCGCGAACAGAGTGTGTTCGTGAGAAATCCTCTTGGCGTAACCCCAAAGTCTTGCACGTGAGAAGAAGGATTGGCGTCGCATATATGGGAGGTGACTTGGGGACGATAGGCAAAACGAAAAGGCCAAGAACCTATTTCCACAAGTTCTTGGCCTCTAATGTCTTATATGGCGGGGACGACCGGGCTCGAACCGGCGACCTCTGCCGTGACAGGGCAGCGTTCTAACCAACTGAACTACGCCCCCGCGGGCGGTTCACACTCTGTCTCCAGAGCGGGAGGGAATATAGCACGCGGCGGAGAGCGAAGTCAATTTTGTGATACCCGTCGCGACCCGCGTCGCGAGGTGTGTCTGGGTGCGGAAGGCCAGCGTCACGGCGAGTTGCGCGGTTTGCAGCCGGATGTGTCGGACTCTTGAGACGCTCCGTTTTTCGTTTTCTACGTCCACAGCGTCCAGCGCGTCCGCTTACTCCACGGCCCACCCGCCCGCGACATTGCCCTTCAAATCCAATATTTGCTACGATTTGCCGGGCATTATCGGTTCACACCTCAATTGCGCGCCGGGGTCGGCGCGTTTTGTCGTAGAAGTGGAGACAAATCTTGACTAGTGACGAAATCCGTTCGAGTTTCCTGGAGTTTTTCCGCACGCGCGACCATGTTGTGGAGCGTAGCGATAAACTGGTGCCGAGCAACGACCCGACGCTGTTGTTCACGAGCGCGGGAATGGTGCAATTCAAGCCGTATTACACGGGCGAGGTACCGGTCCCGTATCGCCGGGCAACCACGTCTCAGAAGTGCTTGCGCGCGGGCGGCAAGGCAAACGACCTGGATGAGGTCGGCAAGACGACTCGGCATCTCACGTTCTTCGAAATGCTCGGCAATTTCTCGTTCGGCGATTATTTCAAGCGCGAATCGGTCTCGTGGGGCTGGGAGTATTCCACCGACGTGTTGAAACTCGACCCCGCCCGCATCTGGGTATCGGTATACGAAGAAGACGACGAGGCCTATTCCATTTGGGAGAAGGAAATCGGCGTGCCCGCGAGCCGCATCGTGCGGCTGGGCGCGAAGGATAACTTCTGGGGACCGGCCGGCGACACGGGCGCCTGTGGGCCGTGCTCGGAAATGCACTGGGATCGCGGTGCAGCGCTTGGTTGCGGACGTCCGGATTGTGCGCCGGGGTGCGAGCATTGCGAGCGTTTCATCGAGTATTGGAATCACGTCTTTCCCCAGTACGACCAGCAACTCGACGGTTCGCGTCCGCCGCTGAAGAACCGCGGCATCGACACAGGCCTCGGGCTTGAGCGTTTGGCGACGCTCCTGCAACACAAGGAAACCGTATTCGACACGGATACTCTGTTCTCGATCATCGAAACGACGCAGGCCCTGACAAACGTCAAGTACACGGACAATCCCGTGCCGTTCCGCGTGATTGCGGACCATGCGCGTTCTCTGGCTTTCCTCATCGCGGACGGCGTTCTGCCGGGCAACGAGGGTCGCGGCTACGTGGAGCGCCGGTTGCTCCGTCGGGCGGCGCGGTTCGGGCGCGAAATCGGCCTTGAGAAGCCCTTCCTCCATCAGGTCGTTCAGTCCGTCGTGAGCAAGATGGGCCACCACTTCACGGAGTTGGTGGAGCAGCGCGCGCAAATCGAACGCGTGATCCTCGTGGAAGAAGAGCGTTTCCAAAGCACGCTCGCGCGCGGGATGGACCTCCTGGAAGAAACCTTCGAAGGCTTGCGCAAAGCCAGCCGGACGCTCGTGCCGGGCGAGGAACTCTTCAAACTGCACGACACCTATGGCTTCCCGCTGGATCTTGCCACGGACATCGCGACGGATCGCGGGTTCCAGGTGGATCGCGAAGGGTTTGAGGCCGCCATGAATCGCCAACGCCAGCAAGCGCGCAGCGCCTGGTCCGGCAGCGGCGAGACGGCGCTCGCTCCCATCTACAATGTCATCGTTCAGGAAATCGGCGAGACGAACTTCGTCGGTTATGACGCTATCGCGTGCACTGCGCGCATCGCGGCCATCGTCAAAGACGGTCAACGCGTCGACCGCCTCAATCTCGACGAGCGCGGCGAGATTATCCTCGATCAAACGCCTTTCTATGCGGATTCCGGCGGACAAGTCGGCGACACGGGCACGCTTGAGAGTTCGGAAGGCGGCGCGCATGTCTCCGGAGCGAAAGCGCCTGTAGGCAAGATGACGCTGCACGCCGTGCGCGTTACCAAAGGCGCGTTGAAGGCAGGCGACGTCGTCGATGCGCGCGTGGACGAAACGGCCCGGACGAGCACGCAGAATCACCACACCGCAACGCACTTGTTGCAGGCGGCCTTGCGCGACGTCCTGGGCGATCACGTCCATCAGGCGGGCTCGCTCGTTTCACCGGATCGCCTTCGCTTCGACTTCACCCACTTCGAGGGAATCGATGGGGCGCGCCTGCAAGACATCGAACGCATGGTCAATCGGTTCATTCGCACCGCGACCCCGGTCTCGATTACGCAAATGGCCCTGAACGAAGCACGGACGGCGGGCGCAATGGCGCTGTTCGGCGAGAAGTACGCGGATGTCGTGCGCGTTGTTCGCGTGGGCGATATCAGCATGGAGCTCTGCGGCGGAACGCACGTGCCCAACACGGGGACCATCGGCTATTTCAAGATTGTGACCGAATCCTCCATCTCCGCGGGCGTGCGGCGCATCGAAGCGGTTTGCGGCGAGCCGTCCGTCGATCTGCTGCAATCGCGCGAGCGTACGCTCATGCAGACGGCGCAACTCATGGGCGCTCCGCTGGATCAGTTCGAAAGCCGCGTGCAATCGCTCGTCGACGACAACAAGCGTCTTCAGCGCGAGAACGCAAAATGGAAGCAACAAGCCGCCTTGGGCGGTTCCGTCGATTACATGGCGCAGGTACAGGATGTCAACGGCGTCAAACTGCTCGCCACGGCAATAGACGGTCAGGATGCCGAAGGCCTTCGCATGATCATGGACAATCTGCGCGACCGTCTGGCAAGTGGCGTGGTTGTATTGGGCAGCGCGGGCGAAGACAAAGTCTCGCTGTGCGTTGCTGTCACGAAAGACCTCACCGGCAAACTTCGCGCCGGAGACCTTGTGAAGCAGCTCGCTCCAATCGTCGGCGGTGGCGGTGGAGGCCGGCCCGATATGGCGCAGGCTGGAGGAAAGCACCCGGAGAAACTTCCGGAATTGATCGCAAAGGCGCCGGAAATCCTCCGGGCGATGTTGGGTTAGCGCATGCCTATCGAAGGCCGTACGATGGCCCTGGACGTCGGCGATGTGCGCATCGGCGTTGCGATTACCGATCCGCTGGGCATCATCGCCCAGCCTCACTCGGTCATCCAATGCGCCGGATCGAAGCGCGACGTGGAGGCCATCAAAGACCTTATCGCATCCACGGGCACGATTCGTGTCGTCGTCGGTCTCCCGCTGAATCAAGACGGGAAACCGGGTCCGCAAGCCGATAAGATCTTCGCGTTCATCGAGACACTGCGCGCGGCGACGGATGTCGAAATCGTGACGCAAGACGAGCGGTTCACAACCGCCTTTGCGCAACGTTCCTTGATCGCCGCGGGCGTGCGGCGCGAGGGTCGCAAGAAAGTCGTCGACAAGATTGCGGCACAACAAATCCTGCAAACCTATCTCGATCGTGCCGCGGCGGCAGCCAGGTCGCGCAAGGATACATGACCGGCACGACGCCCGAGATCGAGCAGACGCCCCCCAAGCGCAAGCGTTCGTGCCTGCGCATGTTCTTCTGGCTGCTTGTGTGGACGCTTGCCTTGCTCCTGATTGCGGGCGTGGGCGTGGGGTTCGCCGCATACCTCACTTACGACTATGTAGCCTCGGACGGCAATCCCGGCGTTCCGGTGCGGGTCGAGATTCCGGAGGGCGCGACGGGCCAAGTAGTCGGACGAATCCTCGCGGACAAAGGCGTCATCGAACATGACGTCTTCTTCCGCATCGCGATCCGGCTTGACAAAAAGCAGGGCCAAATCAAGCACGGTGTCTACGACATCCCCAAGGGCCTCTCCCCCACTCAAATTTTGCACATGCTCTACGACGGCCCGACGATTGCTGTTTCCGCATACAAGGTCACGATTCCCGAAGGCCTGTCGCTCAAGCAGATGTCGAAGCTGTTCAGCGACCCCGAGGGCTTCATTGAAGCCGCTTCGCAGCCGGCGCTTATCGCGTCGCTTGGCGTCAACGCCGAAACGCTCGAAGGCCTTCTCATGCCGGACACCTACTTTTTCGACGAAGAACCGTCGCCCGGCGTCATGGTCGCGCGTATGCTCGAAGAATTCCGCAAGCGCTATGCGAGTCTTCAAGCCGAATTCCCGGAAGCGGCCGAGCGCGACATGCTGGAAGTCGTTACGGTGGCCTCGCTGGTCGAAGAAGAAACAAAGGTGGACGAAGAACGGGCAACGGTGGCGGCAGTAATATACAACCGCATGAAGAAGAAGATGCCGCTCGATATGGATTCGACTCTGCAGTATGCGCTGGAAAAATACGGGCAGCGTTTGCTTGACAGTGACAAGCAAGTTGATTCACCCTACAACACCTATAGAAACGCGGGATTGCCCCCCGGCCCGATTGCCGGACCCGGTTTGGCTTCGTTGCGAGCGGCCTTGAATCCCGCTCAGGTCAACTATTTGTATTTCGTGTCCAATGCCGACGGCAAGTCGCACACGTTCAGCGCGACATTGGAAGAGCACAACAAGGCGGTGGCGCGGTACCGAAAAGAGATTGCCGCACAACGCAGACAACTTCGAGAAGAGAGCGAGAATGCCAAAGAAAGCGCCTCTCCCTGAGCCCAAGCCTATCATCGCGCCGAGCCGGCTCATGGTTGCCGTAACGCACAACGTCGACCGCGAATTGGGGTACGCCCACGACTACGGCCTCGGAGCGGAGATTCAGATCTTCGGTCTCCCGGCCACGTTGTCCTCCGACCACACGCCGCTACTGGAACGTATCGCGCGCCGTCTCTCGACGGTCAAAGGCGTTATCGGCTACCACGGCCCCTTCATCGACACGATTCACTACAGCACCGATCCCGAGATCCGCGAAGTATGCCGCCTGCGATACCTCCAGGCCTTCAACACGGCAGAGGCGTTGGGGGCGAAATACGTGCTGTTCCACAGCCAATACAACCCCATCATCAAAGTGCCGATCTACCCAAAGGTCTACCACGAGGAAAGCCTCAAGTTCTGGCCCGAGATCATCGAAGAGGCGCAGCACCGTAAGATAGCGATCTATGTCGAAAACATGTTCGACGCGTCCCCGGAACCGATGCGCAAGCTCGCCGACGCCCTGAATTCGCCTCTATTCAAGCTGTGCCTGGACATCGCCCATGCGACGATACACTCGAGCCTGAGCATTGCGCAGTGGGTCGAGAGCTATGGGCCGCACCTTGCCCACGTGCACATGAACGACTGCAACGGCGAGCTTGACGATCATCTAGGATTGGGGCAGGGCAAGCTGGATCTTCTTTCCGCCTTTGCCGTGCTGAAGAAGACCAAGCTTCCGTTGACCTATGCGCTTGAGACGGGGATTCATACCCCTTCGAGTTTGAAGTACTTGGGAATCGCGAAGAAGCGAGGCTGAGCGCTCGGCACGTCCCAGCCCGCCGGCTCCAACAACGCCGCCGATAAGCGAGAACGCCATGGGCATCACCAGAAGATCGTTTCTGATGCAAAGTGCGGGGGCACTGGCCGCGAGCGCGGCAGTTCCCTTGGTTGCGCCGGGCAGCGCCACGACAGAGCGCCCGAATATTCTCTTTCTAATGGCGGACCAGTTCCGGCCCGATTGCATCGCTGCCGCGGGCAACAACGCAATCCACACTCCCAATTTGGATCGGCTTGCGCGT
>JBHEKO010000700.1:0-7433 GCA_041859475.1 Candidatus Hydrogenedentales bacterium | reverse complement strand
TACTGGCTACCGTCTGCTTTGGTCGGCAGTACCGTGAAGTAGCTGGGAACCAAATCTTGCAGCGAGGACGGATTCTTCCCGTGCTCGGCCTGATACGCCTGAATGGCTTTGCTGATTTCGAGGTCGGACGTTGTGCCTTTGACGTTATCAAGCGTCTTCTGGTAGGTCGACATCTGCTGGGCTTGCAACCCGCCTTCGATCGCGGTCGATGCCATCATATCCACGAGGCACCCGGACAGGCTCACGGCGAGGAACAGGCCACCGAGAGCGATTACACTCACACGCATTGCACAACCCTCCTTTAGCCTTCCATTAAGTATAACACACCGGAAGAGCACGAAAGTCCGGATTTTCCGTATGGGAGAATACGAAGAGGGCGGGCGCCTGATGACGCCCGCCCTCGCTTTTCCGTATCTGGGTAAGATTTCGGCTAGAGGTTGTAGCCCGCTTCGTTGTGCAGCGAGAGGTCGAGACCTTGGGACTCTTCCTGCTCGTCGACACGCAAACCTACGACTACGTCCACAATCTTCAACAGAACTGCGCTGATGATGCCGCAGTAGACAATCGTGAAGCCGACGCCCTTCAACTGCCCAATCACCTGGGCAACGATATCGAGATCGGCAACCTGGCCACCCAACGCCTTAGACGCGAACACTCCGGTAAGGATAGCGCCTACGCACCCGCCGACACCGTGTACGCCGAAAGCGTCAAGGGAGTCGTCGTAGCCCAGGGCGCGCTTCATCGTAGTCGCCGCGAAAAAGCACACAACAGAGACAGCGATTCCAATTGCGAGAGCGCCCAGCGGCCCGACGGTACCCGATGCAGGGGTAATCGCGACCAGACCCGCAACCGCGCCGGTAACCGTGCCCAATGCACTCGGCTTGCCGTGCTTGAGCCATTCAATGAACATCCAGGTCAGGGCCGCCATGGCAGTCGCGGTCTGTGTGACCAGCATCGCCATGCCCGCGGAACCGTTCGCTGCGACCGCACTGCCCGCGTTAAAGCTGAACCATCCAACCCAAAGCATGCCCGCTCCGGTGACGGTCATTGCCATGTTGTGCGGGGCCATCGGCGTCGTAGGAAAGCCAACGCGTTTTCCAATCATAATGCACGCTACCAATGCGGCAATACCTGCGTTGATGTGCACAACCGTGCCACCCGCGAAATCGAGTACGCCCCAATGGCTGCCTATGAGAGAACCGTCGCCCGACCACACCATATGGCAAACAGGCGCATACACGAAGGTGAACCACAGGGTCGTGAAGATGAGCACGGAGGAGAACTTCATGCGTTCCGCGAACGCGCCCACGATAAGGGCGGGCGTAATGATCGCGAAGGTCAACTGAAAGCAGGAGAATACGGTCTCCGGGATTGTCAGCGTCACACTGCTCGCGTCGATGCCTCTCATGAAGAGCTTGGAAAAGCCGCCGACAAACGAGTTGAGATTCATCACACCCTTGGCCATGCCGGTCGTGTCGAAAGCCATGGTGTAGCCGTAGATGACCCACAGCACGGTAACCAGCGCCGTGATTCCAAAACACTGCATCAACACGGACAACACGTTCTTCGTTCGCACCAATCCGCCATAGAAAAGCGAGAGACCGGGAATGGTCATGAAAAGAACCAGGGCAGTCGACGTCAGCAACCAGGCGGTGTCTCCGCTATCAATGGCCGGCACAGGCGCGACTTCCGCGGCGGCAGCCCCGTCCGCGGCTGGCGGGACATCTTGGGCAAACGCAAGCATGGGTCCGGCGGCCACCGTCAAGAACAGCAGACAGACTGCCGCTAGCCGCATTGCTCCGGTGCCGGAAAACTGGTGGATTCTGAGCATCGTTCGACGACCTCCTCCTTTTCTACGTATCTGTTTCATACTCAACATGGACTCCTCCTTTTAACTCCGCGTCGCCCGACCGCGCACGGCCCAAGGGGAACGCCTCCTTCTCGGTTCGTACTTACTTCCAGGCAGTTGTGGTCCGTGGTGGCGAGTCCGCAGAACGCGCCTCTCACGTGGTGAGTTCGGCGCTAAGCTAACGCCACGTCTCCCGATTCGCCCGTGCGAATGCGGATGGCTTCTTCGATCGGACTGATGAATATCTTCCCGTCGCCGATTCGACCCGTGGATGCAGCCTTGGAAATTACGGACACGACATCCTTCACCTTGTCGTCGGGGACGACAATCTCGAGCTTCACCTTGGGCAAGAACTCCACCACGTACTCTGCGCCGCGGTACAATTCTTTGTGCCCCTTTTGACGACCGAAGCCTTTGACTTCGGTCACGGTCAGCCCTTGGATGCCGACGGCCGAAAGAGCTTCCTTGACCTCTTCCAGTTTGAACGGCTTGATAATGGCTTCGATTTTGCGCACAGTGAGGCCCTCTCCGTTTCACTACTGTTTTTCCCTGAGAGCGCTCCAGCCTGGTGTCAAGCCGGAAGTGCTCCAACGCTTGAAGCGCCTATACGCAGACCCCGTGCCAATCCCACGAGAATTCGCCAACCCAGCCCTTCCGGATACCCCTCCCCCACCCCCTAACCCTACGTCCCATGCGAAGTTGCGTGGAATTAACTCCACTCGTTCAAGGCTAGGTTCTTGGCTTCCCCTTCGCTGCCGCTTTCAATTGACCCTACAGAACGGTAACTTCCAGACCCCTCATCTCTACCGCTCTGTACCGAAATGTAGGTTTGTTCCGTTTCTCCTACACGCACGAATGCAATCCGTAGACCGCCCTTCCCAAAGCCCTCTCCTGAAGGGTGTTCGATGATCCGGTACTCATGTCAATCAATGACATGTGGATAACTTCTGACGCGAAGAAGGGATCTTAGGACCTGCTTTCGGAACTAAAGGTACAGCAGGAAAATACAAACGATCTTGCGGGTTGACATGATTGACTACCAAGAGTATACTTTTGTCAAGATCAAGTGAAACTCGACAAATAAGAACAAAACAACCGCGTACAGAATCCACATAAAGCGCACGTTCAAATGCCCGCAGAAGCGATACAGATTACGCTCGACGAAAGCTTGACCGCCCTCTTCGCGTCAGGCGCGCGCACTGCGGTACTGTCGTTGTTCATGGTGGACCCCACCCGGGCCTACTATCAGCGGCAAATCGAAGCGGCAACCGGGCTCCCCATCCGCGCCGTACAACGCGAGCTAGAACGCCTCACGTCTATAAATCTATTGTACCGGCACGCCGAGGGCAATCGCTCCTACTACCGCGTCGATAATCAGTTTCCGCTGTTCTCGGAATTGCGGAACATGATTCTCAAAGCGGGCAGAGACGCCGACCGCCTGCGCGGGGCCGTCGCATTGGACCCGGCGGTGCAATTGGCCTTTCTGAACGAGTCCGCGAAGCGCGTGCTGTTGGTGACTTCGAGGCCGCTTACCGGCGATGTGCCCCTGCCGGACGGCTACGCAGTCGAGACGATGTCGCGCGAGGACTTCTTGAAAATGCTGTTGGAAAAGGGGGTAGCCCTCGACCCGTTCTTGCGGGAAGGGGTGGACATATTGGGTAGACGGGACGACGTCGTCTGGCGCAGAATCGAAGCCGCCGGATACCTCGTCCGCAAAGGCAAAGGCGTGGCGTGATGCAACCGACGAACGGAATTCAGAGGCTGTGCGAGTCGTGGTGGGAGAATTTGTCGAAATCCACTCGGGACGACCAATACCGGTTTGCCGAGAAATTCTTGGCGCTGCTGGGCTGGTCCGACAATCAGGACATCGAACCTGCCGCCGTGCCCGGCCAACCGGCCACCATCTCGTATGTACTTCGGCATCGCGAGCGGAATGCGGTGGTCTGTTACTTCGTATTGCCGGGAGTGCTCGATCCTCCAGGGTCCGTCGTAAAGCGAGGCCTCGATTTCTCCGACGTGACGCGCGCATTGGTGGACAACAACCGCTTGTTCCGCGCTCCCTATGCCTTCATCACGGACTTGTTCCGGTTCTATCTCTATGACGCAAGAACCGACGATCTCCTCGTATACGCGGACACGCCTTCCCAGTTCGTTCAGGAATTCGGCGATGTCTTGCATCACACGAGCGTCGCCGAGGGCGAACTCGACGAGATTCGCCGCCAGCCTCGCAGCTATTCCGCTCGCATGCTGCGCGAGTGGATTCAACGCTGGTCCGAGACTCTGGAAGTCGAATGGCAGGCGCGCCCCGAGGTCGTCGGCGTCGCACTCGACCGCCTCGTGGCATTGCGGTACCTCATCGAGCACGATGTGCTGCGCGGCCCGGACTGGTCGTTGGCCGGCAAGCTCGACGCCGTCATATCCAGCGTCGCCGGCGCGCCGTCGCCGGGTTGCGGCAAACGGTTGACCGCGTTGTTCGCCGCCCTGCATCGCGATTGGAATGCGGCCCTGTTTGCGCCCAATTCACCCGTGGAAGCCCTCTTCGAACAGGACGCGCTGACGACCCCTCTGCTGCGCGAATTCGTACTGCTGTCGCGCGCGAAGTTTACGATCCCCACCATTCTGGAGAGCTTCAATTTCGGCGACGCGTCCGAGAAGGCCCGCGTCCGGATGATTCCCGAAGAGAATGTCGAGCGGCAGGCCTTCCTCGCCCAACAGACCTTCGACACAATCGACGAAGCCCGCATCGAACTCGACGTCGAGGAAGAAGGGTATCGCGCGATCTTTCACTGGTTGGATCGTTTGCTGGAAGTCTACGACCGGCTCGAATCCGAATTCGATGCAAGTTCGAATACGCGGCCGGAAGGCTCCAAGGACCTCGACCTGTTCGGTTGGTCCGAAATCGATTCGAAGCGCCCCAAAGCCCTCACCGATGGCATGCGTCACGCCATCGAAAAGGGGTTGGTGATCTACTGTTCGACCCAGCGCCAAATGCGCACGGCGCGTCTGTTGCTTCATTTGAATATCGTGGCCCGCCACGAAAAGGCGCGCGCACGTTTCGACGGCTTCCCCAACATCGACGCGGCATTGCAGCAGCGGCCTCGCGTGATGGACACCGACCGCCGGCGCATTTTCGGGCAGGCGCAAGAAAGCGAGTGGGAAGTTATCTAGAGAACGCCGCCCGCGCGCGTTCTCGGTTCTACCCTCCGGACATGGGTGAATCGCACCAAGAACCGCGTGAAAGCATGGGCATGGCATTCGAGGGGAGCTTGGTTCGTGAAGAGGGTGTGTGCATGGTGCGGCGTGAAATTGCCGGACATCCTTGCCGCGGGTAAAGACTCGCATGAAATCAGCCACGGTCTTTGTATCGCCTGCTACAAGCACATGCTGGTTCAAATTGGCCTGCCCCTGAATGAATACCTCAACGTCTTGGGACTCCCCATCGTCGCGTTCGATCGGAACGTCCGCCTGATCACGGTAAATGACTACGCCTGCGAACTGCTCGGCAAAGAAGTGCGAGAAGTCAAAGGTCTATTGGGGGGAAATGTATTCGAGTGCCAGCACGCCGAAGACCCGGCGGGCTGCGGCCAGACCATTCACTGCAATGGATGCGCCATCCGGCGGTCGGTGACGAACACCTTTGAGACCGGGGAATCGCATGTTCGTGTTCCGGTCTGCTTGAATCGCGCCACCGATCCCGAGCCCCGCAGCACCCATCTCCTCGTCTCGACGGAACGGGCCGGCGCGATGGTGCTTCTGAGACTGGATGCGGTCGATGGATGCGATCTTGACGCGCGAGCCGGCGGAATACGCATCAACACGGCTTCGTGACCCGCACTGCCGCCCAAGGCCGCGAGCGTTGGCGCGCCTAGTTCTCCGTGTCGGGGCCAATATCCAGAAGCGGCGCCAGTTTCTCTTCCAGTTCGACACGCAAGGCGGCGAGCTTGATATCGTTCAATCCCAAGGCGTGGGCCGATGGGTGCGTGCTCAGCGAGACAACTTCCTCGCCCGTGCCGAAGCCGGATACTTCGGCGATCATTTCCGCGAGCGCGACGGAATGTACCATGGGAAGCAGATTGGCCGCTGGCGTGGATTCCGGAGCCCTGTGGCAGAATGTCGTAGTGATGAAGTCGGCGGGGAGCTTCCATTTCGCCGTGACGTGGAGTCCGATAAACGGGGAAAGCCGCGACTCAACTTCCAGCAAGAGTTTCGGATTGTCGCGCAGCCCCGATAGCGGCCCCCTGTACCGGCTGCTGACGATTTCGAGGATGACCAACTTCCCCACGTCGTGCACGAGACCGGCGACGAAGAAGGATTCCGAGCAGGGCAAGGCCAGAACATGCGCCAATTCGGAAGCGCAATGCGCCGTGGCGAGCGCGTGACGCCACAGGGTGCGCATGCGTTCGCGAAACAGCGCGTTCCCCGTAATGTAGAGATTGCCGTTTGCCACGACCTGCACGGCGTTCGATATGGTCTTCAGTCCGAGCCGCGCACACGCGCCCTTAATGTCGGTGATCGGCTGGAGCCCCCCATAGGTCACGCTGTTTGCCAAGCGAAGCAATTTGATGGCAAGCGTCTGGTCTTCGCTCACGATGGCGGCAAGGTCGGCCAAGGTCACATTGGCATCGCGGACCATGGCCAGGATTCGCTGCGAAAACTCCGGAAGTACGGGCAAGTTCTCGATGGCCTTGGGCATGCCCGCGAGGATCGCGCCCGTGATGGAATCGGGTTGCGCAATATGGCGGATGTCCTCCCATCCGGCGACCGGCGTTGCCTGCCGATCCAAATCGCCTTTCAGGACAACTGGATTCATGCACGCGCCACAAGGGGCAAGCCGGATTCCGCCACCTCCGAGAAGTTCGCTGCCGAGTTCGCCTCCACAATATGGACATCTAGTCATCGCTTGTGCTCTCTCAATGGGTCATAGCCAAAATCTGTCGCAATGGACGCGTATCGATGATGCGCGGCGTTTGACGGAGGGCCTCCTCGAACGTCGTGAATCCGCGGATAACCTTGGCGATGGCGTCCTCGCGCATGCTGATGAGGCCCGTGGTATCGGTGCTGATTTTGCGGATCTCGAACGCGGGGCGCTTTAAAAGGATTGCCGCGCGCACCTCCTCGTTCAGAATCAGCAATTCGTACACCGCAATGCGCCCGTAATAGCCGGTATAGTTGCAGTGCTTGCATCCGGTGCCGCGCTTGAACTCGAATTCCCGCACGTCTTCGACGCGAAGACTCAACCGATCCAGTTCGCGGACTTGCGGAATATAGGGCGCGGCACAGTGCGAACAGATCCGGCGGAGCAACCGCTGCGCCAGGACCGAAATAACCGTGGACGAGATCAGAAAAGTCTCGATATCCATGTCGATAAGTCGAAGCAAGCCGCCAATCGTGTCTTCGGTGTGGAACGTCGAATACACCTTGTGCCCGGTGAGCGCGGCCTGGATAGCGGTCTCCGCGCTGATGCGGTCGCGAATCTCGCCGAGGACGATGATGTCGGGATCCTGGCGGACGATTTCGCGTAGCGTGCTCTCGAAGGTGCGGCCCACCTTGTCGTAGATCGAGCACTGGATGAGCCCGTCAATCA
>JBHEKO010000367.1:0-9418 GCA_041859475.1 Candidatus Hydrogenedentales bacterium | reverse complement strand
GTGCAATGAGCATCCATCAAACACTGCCAAGCTTCCCGAATTCACCGCTTCCAGCTCTGCATTTCTGGTCACACGGCCCGCTGGGACTTCTCCAGCAGACTTGGATAGGCCAAGCCGTAAATCGTGGGGGCAATGAAGCCGATCAACGGCAAGACGAAACAGATGGCCATGCTGTGGTATTGGTCCGCGAGCCAGCCCATCAGCGGCGGGGCGACCGCGCCACCAACAATGGACATAATCAGAAATGAAGCGGCGAGCTTCGTTTTCTCGCCCAGATTGCGCAGGCTCATCGCGAAGATGAACGGGAACATGATAGACATAAACAGCCAGCAGAACGGCAGAACCATCCAGGAGATGTGTTTGATATTGGCCATCACCAGCAAAATGATGACTGAGTTGATGATGCCGTAGAGCGAGAGGAGAAGGTTCGGTTTGATGAAACGCGTAAACAACGCGCCGGAGAAACGCCCCGCGGCGTAGAGGATCATGGCGATGGTGATCACGTAAGCGGCCGTGGCTTCGGGCGTGGCGGCACCGGTGAAAGAGGCATACCAGGCAAAGAGCGGCGACGTGGATGTCGCCCCGGACGCGTCTTTGGTGATGGCGTTTTCAAGGATGTAGTTAACCGCAAAGGCGTTCACGCCCACCTGGGCGGCGATATAAAGAAACTGCGTGACGATGCCGAACACGAAATGGGGTTGACGGATCAGAGCGGCTTTGTGTGTCGAGGCGTCATCGAGCGACTCGCCCTCGGCGCTGTCTCCCGCGATGTCGGGCAGTTTGATTCGAGAGAACACGGCGAACACCAACAGCACGACGCCGCCGAGGACCACGTAGGGATAGATCAGGGTGTTGAAATCCGCGGGTACGCCGGCTTCTTGATGTTGACGAAAGATAAACGCGCCGCCCACCGTCGGCGCGATGATATAGGCGAGCGAGTTGAATGCCTGCGCCGTGGATAGGCGGCCTGCCGCGCCGTCCTTCGGGCCAAGCACCGTGACGTAGGGATTCGCCGCGGTTTCGATGCATGCTAGACCGGTGGAGAGTACGAACAGGGCAAAGAGGAAAGACCAGAACGTCTTGAATATCAGCCCAGCGGGGATAAACAGAAACGCACCGACGGCCAACACCACCAAGCCCAGCAGGATGCCCCTTTGGTAGCCGATGCGGCGAATCAGCAGGGCGGAGGGCAGGGCCATGAGGAAGTACGCGCCGAAGACGGAAGTCTGGATGAAGCCCGACTGCGTCTTGCTGACGTCCAGAATGTTCTGGAAGTGTTTGTTCAGAACGTCCAGCATGGCATGGCAGAATCCCCATATGAAGAACAGGGAGGCGACCATGAGGAACGGAAACAGCAATTGATTACGCGTCGGTTTCATAACAATCTCATCCTGACTGATTTCTGTGTTGTTGGGAATTCAGTTGAAAAAATGCGTTACTGACACTTCCACCGAACATCTATCTTCGCAAACAGCGGCGCCTGCCGGCCAGACATCGCCCTAGCTTGTTGGATACTCTTGGTCCGATTCCCCCAAAAAAATGGCGCCCGTGAATTGCATGACGATCCGCCGGATTATCGCGCAGTGAAGTGGATTTATCAAGGTCAAGTTGGGTTTCGCAGTCAAGCTGATTTCGCGCCGGCCAATGGGGCGGCGGCGATATGCAAGCCTCGTTACCGAAGAATTAAATTGAGAACGGCGGCACAGTCTGCTTCAATAAGAATACAATAGCCCCAGGACGCGAGAGCGCGAATCCCCCTGTGTTTGCCGAGGGACTCGCTTTCACATGGGGTGGGGGATTCAGCCTAGCCGTCTTCGAAACGTGGTCGCGTTTCGGAATTGCCGCTTGTTCGCAAGAATGCATCGATCATCATCCTGAGGGGGAGTACCGATATGGCTATGACCGTTGGTCAGTACCTGGTGCGGAGTCTTTCCGAAGCCGGGCTCAAGCACGTCTTTGGTGTGCCGGGCGACTACATCCTGAGTTTCTACGATCTTCTTTCGCGCGGTCCGTTGAAAGTGGTGGGGACGTGTACGGAGAGCGGGGCCGGTTTCGCGGCGGATGCGTACGCGCGCGTAAACGGATTGGGCGCGGTCTGCGTGACCTATTGCGTCGGCGGGCTGAGCGTGGTGAATGCAGTGGCGCAGGCGTACGCGGAACAATCGCCGCTCATCGTAATTGCCGGTTCGCCGGGAATGAAGGAGCGCATCCGTTCGCCGTTTCTTCATCACCGGGTCAAGGACTTCGACACACAGCTCAGGGTCTTTCAAGAAGTGACCGTATGCGCCGAGGTGCTGGGCGATTCCGCTCCTAGGCAAATAGACCGCGCCATTGCGTTGTGCAAACGCCACAAGCGGCCCGTCTATCTGGAACTGCCGCGCGATGTCGTGAATCAGCCCGTCGCGATTTCGGCGCACGCCAAGGAAGCGCCCGAGGCGAGCGACGCGAAGTCGCTTCGCGAGGCGATCGGAGAGGCTACCGCAATGCTGCGGGCTGCGAAACGTCCGGTCATTTTGGCGGGCGTGGAAATGCATCGATTCGGCCTGCAAGGTCTCCTGCTCCAACTCGTGGAACGGACGGGGTACCCCGTCGCCGCAACGCTCTTGGGGAAATCCGTAATCTCGGAACGGCATCCGCAGTACTTGGGAATCTACGAAGGGGCGATGGGCCGCGAGCGCGTTACGCGTGCGGTGGAAGGCGCGGATTGTCTGTTGAGTCTCGGCGAATTCATGTCGGACATCAACATGGGAATCTACACCGCGCGGCTGGATACGAATCGCACCATCAGCGCGACGTCGTCGCGGATCTCGATCAAGTACCACCACTTCGAAGAAGTCCTGCTGAAAGACTTCATGGAAGGAATGCTCAAGAGTCCATTGGGTGCGCGGCGCAAGGTGGCGCCCGCGGCGCGCGTGGAACAGAAACCGTTTCGCCCTCAGGCCGCGAAGCCTATCACGGTGCGCCGATTCTGGGCGCGCATCAACGAGTGCTTGGACGAGAACACTGTCGTTATTTGCGATCCGGGGGACAGCCTGTTTGGAGGGGCGGACCTGGTCATTCACCGCAGTTCCGAATTCGTGAGTCCCGCCTACTACACCTCAATGGGATTTGCCGTGCCCGCGGCCATTGGAGCGCAGATCAACAAGCGTACGCTCAGACCCATGGTGTTTGTGGGCGATGGCGCGTTTCAGATGACGGGGCAAGAGCTATCGACGGTGGTTCGCTGCGGCTTGAACCCCATTGTCTTTGTGCTGAACAACAAGGGGTACACGACCGAACGGTTCATCCTCGACGGTCCCTTCAACGACATCCACAACTGGCAGTATCACCGTTGGCCTGAGCTTCTTGGCGCGGGGTGGGGGTGCGAGGCGCACACGGAAGGCGAGCTTGAGCAGGCCCTGACGCAAGCGTTGGACAACACGAAGTCGTTCTCCATCGTCAACGTTCATCTCGATCCGTTCGACAGGTCGGAGGCCCTGGCGCGGTTGGGCAAACGCATTCACGCTCAGGTGACTGAACCGTCGACGAAGTCGAAGACATCGTGAGGTGCGATTGCCCCCGCGGTTTACGTCAGCGCGTTGAGGATGAAGTGATGCAAGCAGGGCAGTACTGCGGAGCATGTACGGTAAATGACTGTGCGCGCGGTCTGAGCATCATTGGAAGTAGCCATCTGATCGACGAGTCACGTGGCCCACGTTGAATGCGATTATGCGGCAGGGAGAATGCGGGTGCCCTCACGTCGCGCGATTTCGATTATCGACTTGGAAACGTCTTCATCCCATTGCCGCGCACCGCAGGGTATCGGTTCTATTCTGCTATCGGTTCTCGCCGCCACACGCCACAAACGGTTTATGTCATCGCGTTCGATCGGATCGTCAAAGCGCGGCGAAACAACCAGAAGATCGATATCGCTCCACTCGTGACTGTTGCCATTCGCTTGTGAACCGAAGACAACAGCGAAGCTGACGGCCAAGCCTTGCTCCGACAAGTGCCGCAAGTAGTTGCGGACGCTGTCTACAATCGCTCGATCAACCACTTCATGATCTCCTCAGCCCGCTTCACATACTCTCGTGCCTCCTCCAAAGTGGGTGAAGGAATCACGGGGTCAGGATAGCGCCCCTCGAGATTGAATTCGTTCATGTCAGCAAGCGCATCCAATTGTCCGGAGTCCAACTTCAAGTTCGCGACTTCCGCCAAACGCACCAAATTGTGAATGCGAGGCGCAACGTCAAGTGTCTTCCTGGTTACATGTGCCTTCAGCAGCTTCTCCAGCGCCAGGTGAGCGAAAAACAAACTGTGGCGTACGCGGTCGCGCGAAAGCAGTTCCAGGGAGACTGCCCAATCTTCTTCGGCCCCGTCACGCCAGTGTTCTGAGAGCTTTTCAATATCTATCATGATTCCCAATTCTCATGGAGATGATTATAGCCTCTTGTCGTTGTTGTGCCAAGATATTGTGGCGAGAACAGCGAAACGGGCTGGGGCAAGAATCGAAACTCGGTTGCCGGCATTCGCGGCGAAATTGGAGTGGCATCACGAGGCCTCCCGGGTCAGACGGGCATGAATGGGCTTAACCAGGGCCGCTGCCGCCAGGAGGAATCCCAGAAGCGTCCACGATATGAAGATTGGGACTAACGCCAGAAACAGAACGGAGTGCCCGGCAAGGTTCGAGAGCACCAGAGCGAGGACGACTATCAGCGCGAAGAGCGTTTCAATGAGCTTCACTTCGCGTTTCTGAACGTGAGCCTCCGCGGCGGGGAGCGGCGTGCGCCGAGGATAGAGCCGGAGTCCGGCAATGGCGAGCCCGTAGAACACGAACGTGAATAACTGAACGGGAAGCGAGGGCAACGCCTCGGGCCGCAGGTAGACGTATGTCGCGCTATAGAGTATTGCGAGATAAACGATCAGCCCAGCGAATCCCCTGTTCGCAAACGCGACAATGCCGACACCGTCCGAGGCGCTGAGCGCGGGTCGCGCCAGCCACCAAAGCACGAACAGGAGGACGAGCACGATCATGAGGTTCAAGGTTAGGTTTATCAGCCCGCCGGAATTCACCGCCATCGCGGGCGCGAAGGAAAACACGAGATAGACCTGTATTGCCCGCGCCGTTTTGGTGTCTCCCGTGAGCCATGCCAAGCTCTTGAAATGTCTGCGCAACGATGGGCAGAGGATACAAGCCGTCGCTAGCGGGAGGATGAAGGCGGCGATTGGATGGAAGAAGAAGACCATACTGATCTCGGAGAATCCATAGGGTCCGATAGCGCCCATGGCAAACTTGCCATCACCGTTATAGCCAGACCAGATGACCTTGGTGATCCACGATTCATACAGACCGAAGAGAACTCCCCACAGGTAGAGCGAACCCAGCGAAGTCCTTCCCGTGCGCACGGCGAGGGTTGTGAAGAAGAAGAAATGGGCGAAGTAGAGCCAATACGTCACGACCCAAGTCCACGGATTCCACAGGCCAACCTTGACGGAAGCACCGGAGAATACTTCGGCGCAAATCAGAACGACAAATCCGAAGTACAAGCGCGAGGCGACGAGGGGTGCGACGGGGATTCGTGCCGGGGCGCGTGCCTCTAGGTTAGGTCCATCGTTATTGGGTGCTATGGCGTTTCGCAACGGTGCTCCGTTCTTTTCGGAAGAACGGTGCTGCGTACATCAGTGCAGCACTTCTCCTTTTAGTGGATCGCCCTGGACGTCGAGAATCTGGACACTCGAAACCGTCTTCATGGTCTTGTCGTCTTGGAACGTCCAGACCACCTTCTTATCCGGGGTAACCTCGATGATGCCCGGGGCCTTGCCGAATTCGCCGTGCCCAACCCAGTTGGTCATGACGGTATTGCCGTTGGGCAGACGGTGAAGCCCCGTCATGAACTTGAGCGAAATCCCCGGTAGTTCATCTTGCGTAATCTTCCAAACGGTCTTGCCGTCCTTGTCGACTTCAAACACCATCGGGGCCTTCGCGAGGTCGCCGCACGCGATCAACGTGTTGCCGTTGGGAAGCCGGACAACGCTGTGCGGGCCGCTCGGGGCTGGCACTTCGAACACGACCTTTCCCGCCGGGTCGTACTCGCGGACGACTTCGGCGCCCGTGAATGCCACAAGGTAGTTTCCGTTGGGCAGCTTGCGCGCGTTACGCATGAACGCGTGGCCGCCGTCTTGGCCTTCCGGCAGCACTCGCAATTCGCTCACGATCTTGCCCGCGGGATCGACTTCGATCAAGCGTCCGAAGTTGCACTCTCCGATGAACGTGTTCCCATTGGGCAAGCGCTGGCACGCGTAGACCTCGCTCTTCGATTCATAGCGGAAGACAACCTTCTTGTCCCGTGTCACTTCCGTTACGCCGTCGCCGGTATTGAAGAGGACATTGCCGTTGGGCAGCACCCAGATGTCGTCGCACGTCTTGGCCGGGTATTCCCACTCCACCTTTCCCTCGGCGGAGACCAGAAACACCTTGTTGCCCGAATAATCGGCACAGGCAAACTCATGTCCTTTCCCTGTCTGTACGGGGACTTGCTGGCCATGGGCCGCACACGGCAAGAGCGTCGCGAATGCAGCCATATAGACGAGCGTCATACTCCAACTACGCATTGATGCTTCCTTTCAAGAACGGTTCGCGGTTTGGGAAGTGTGATGATACCACGTACGGCGCGCTGTCCGTGACGGAGCCCTGCCTGGGCTTCTCGCGTACCTCCGCCGGAAGCTCGAAGGGATCTCAGGTAGACCGGACTTGCTGCGATATCCGCGGCGCTCCATCTTCAGCGACGTGATCGCTGCAGCAAGCTTGCAGGACTCTTCCGGCGAGTGATGTTGCCGCCAATAGCAGTAAGTGGCGAAGCAGGTGTCGCCGCCATTGCCCGTAAAAGATCGCCGTTACTTCCCTTCCGGGCTGACCATCGTGCTTGAAGTCTCAAAGCTGCTTCTGCTCAAATGCCCGTCGACGATGTTCGTGTCGCAAGGGGCGTTGCGGCACATGCTTTCGTACTCTCCGCAGTGTAGGTCTCCGCTTGTCTTGGGTTGCGAAAGAACACGTAAGGGGCGCCATGCGTAACATTCCATCCTTTCTCTCTGTCGTCTTGCTGCTTGGGTGCTGTTGCGGTGCGTTAGGCCAATCCGCGGAACCTTGGGAAACCAGCTATGCCGGAGAGGACGCCACCGGCAGTCATGTCGTCGCATTGTGGAATTTCGATGAGTCCGGCGACAGTGTGCTTGACGTTTCGGGCCGCAATCACGCAGGCGAGATGGATGGCGTTGTGCGGCGACCGGACGGGCGTTTCGGCGGGTGCATAGAATCCTTCCCCGGCTGGCCGGTAGAGGACAAGCGTCATGCCGTACAAATCAAGGATGATCCGTCTCTCTCCCCTCAAGGGGCATTCACCATCGAGATGTGGGTGTGTCCCTCGGAAGCATTCGACGGCTACGACGAAGCCTTCATCCTGGACAAGAAATACGTCGCTCATGCGGACTACCAGTGGGTGCTTGAGAAGGCCAACGCACTCGGACAGAGATACATGCGCGTATGCTTTGGTTTCGGAGAAGACTCCGAGACCTGGAGGTCACCGGAGGGGGCGCCCTTCAAACGCGACGTGTGGTCCCACATCGCTTTCTCGTACGATGGGGCGGGGACGGTTGAGTTCTTCTGCAATGGGCGCACACTGGGCAGGTCGACAAAGCCGGGCCGTGGAAGCGTTTGTCCCGGGGAGCATTTCTTGTCGCTGGGGGATCGCGTGGGCAGCTATTACCACGGTTTCCCAGGGCGTATGGACGAAATCCGCATCACCGACGGGACGCGCGAGTTCTGCCCGTTGACCATTTCCGCGGAACACGCCCGAACCGCGTATGTTCGTATGGAACCTTCGCCTTCGTTGCAGTTTCGAGTGGTCAACGCGCGCAGGCAATCGCTTGAGGGTCTGACTGCCGCGGTGTTCGTGCAAGGCATGCCGGAGCAAGTGTACGCGGTTCCGGAACTGGCCGCGGGCGCGACGCACCTCCTGGAATACTCTTTCGATACTCGGCTGCGCCCCGGCACGTATCCCGTGGTGGTGCAATGCAGCCTGGGCGAAGGCCCCGACGCCTGGGTCAATCGCGAGTCTTTTGAAGTGAACCTCGTTCCACGGAGGCCGCCCTTCAGGATGCCGGTTGTCATGTGGGGAATCGGGGGCGTGGAGTCAGTCACCGAGAACTCGGCAACGCTCAAGGATATCGGTTTCACGCATTGCCTCGGGCTGGGATGCGACTACCAACGGATCTGGGATGCAGGCGCGCCTATCGTTGCCGTCAGCGACGAGGAACTCGCCAAGAGCCGGCGCATGCTCGATCGGGCGCTGGTGGACGATTTGGGGATCGTGATCGGATTGGGGATAGGGCACTGGCTGGAAGGGAAGCCTGAACTGCTTCGCATCGATCGGGCAGGCAAGCCCTATGAGGCAGGCAATATCTGCTGCAATTTCCCGCAGTTGGCTCCGTTTGCGCAGAACGTAGGTGCATCGGTCGCACAGACCTTTGGGGCGTTTCCCGCTTTCAATGCCGCCATGATTAACACGGAAGTGCGCGACGGGTCGCAGTTGTGTTTCCACGATCACGACCATGAGTTGTATCGTGCGGAGACTGGCAAGGAGATTCCAGACGCGGTTACGGCCAAGAATGGCATCTCTTTCGGGAAGATAGAGGGTTTCCCCGCGTCGCGCGTCCTGCCGGATGATTATGAATTACTCCAGTTCTACCGCTGGTTCTGGCGCAAAGGCGATGGGTGGAACGGATTCCATTCCGCGGTGAACAACGGCCTGAAGTCGACCGCACGGTCGGACCTCTGGTCCTACTTCGATCCGGCGGTTCGCGTTCCGCCGTTGTGGGGAAGCGGGGGAAATGTGGATTTCCTTTCGCACTGGACCTACACCTATCCCGACCCCATCCGCATTGGGCTGACAACCGACGAACTTTTCGCCATGGCAAAGGGCGGCCCCACGGGACAAGACGTGATGAAGATGACCCAGATCATCTGGTATCGGTCGCAGACCGCTCCGCAGGCGGAAGCCGCGGGCAATGCTACGGCATCTTCCCCCTGGGAGGACCGCGACCCGGATGCCGACTACATCACCATTGCTCCCATGCATCTCAAGGAAGCCTTCTGGACCAAGATAGCCCGTCCGGTCAAGGGGATCATGTACCACGGGTGGCAATCCCTTGTGCCAACCGAGAGCAACTCGTCGTACCGGTTCACCCACCCGGAAACGCGTCACGCCCTGAAGGAACTTATTGCAGACGTTGCTCGAACATTGGGTCCAACGTTGCTTCAAGTTCCCGCCGCGCCCGCGGATGTTGCCTTCCTGGAGAGCTTCACTTCGGCCATGTTTGCAGGGAGAGGCACGTACGGGTGGGGTGGTTCTTGGGCGGGCGATGCCTACCATGTCCTGCTCTA
>JBHEKO010000319.1:0-15880 GCA_041859475.1 Candidatus Hydrogenedentales bacterium | reverse complement strand
GGAGGCGGTGGCGGAGGCGAAGCGGTTGCGGGCTCCGTGGGTGGTGAAGCCTGCCATGGGCGATAGATGCCGCGGCATCAGCTACATTGCGTACGCCGAAGACATGACGCTTGGGTTCAAGCGTGCGATTGCCCATGCGGTCAACGAGCGGGTGCTCATCGAAGAATACGTCGAAGGTGACGAATACGTGCTGGATGGAACAGTCGCCGCTGGAGAGTTGCACGCGCGATGCATCGCGACGCGTTTACGGCCGCGACCGCCGTTGCTGCACGAATTGGGACTGGTTGCGCCGGTGGGTGAGCCGGTTGCCGAAGCGCTTGTTCAAGCAGGTCAACACGCTGTGGATGCACTCGGATACGATCATGGGCCGATTCGGATCGAGATGATAATGGATGCGCGAGGGACGCAAGTGGTGGAAGCCTCGCCGTGCGTGTGCGGGGGGCGCTTCGAGACGGACCTTGCGCGCGTTGCCAAGGGCGTCGACCTGCTTGATGACGCGTTGCTGTCCTGTATTGGCGACGATTCCCCTAGGCTCGGCGGGCACGGGCGGGGGGCCGCTCTGCTTTGGATACCGGCGCGTTCCGGCGTGATCGAAGAGATGCGAGGCCTCGACGACGCGCGGGCGGTTGCGGGAGTCGTAGATGTGGAGGCAAGCGCGCGGGTGGGAGATTGGATTGGGCACGTGCTTGTCCAGCAAACGCACGAGCGTATTGGACATGTGGTTTCGGGCGGGGCAACCGCGGACGATGCGCTGGCCACGGCGCGGGAAGCACTCGCGCAGTGCGAAGTGGTGACGCGCCAGACAATCTCGGCGGGGTGAGGGGGCGATTGGGGGCGGACGCGTTGGGTAGAAGCTTATGACTCCAGGTCCGCGGAAGGGGCAAGAGCAGGCGCGGGGTGCATCCTCACGACGGGACGTTTCCAGCGACCGGAGAGGTAGTAGCCCAAGCTGACCGCGGCTCCCACGGCGATGCTGACAACGACGGCATACCAAATGCCGTCGACGTTGCCGAGGCGGTTAGACAGATATGCGGCGAGCGGGACGCGGACCGCCCAGAATCCAATGAGGGAAAAGACAGAGGTTGCGCCGGTGTGTCCGGCCCCGTTTATGACGCCGTTGCTCACGAACATGACGGCGAACAGAAGGTAGCCGAGTCCCACGATGCGCAGATAGTGCGTTCCCGCAAGCAGGACGTCGGCGTCGCGCGTGAAAAGTCCGATGACTTGAGTGGGGAGGGCGAAGGCGAGCACGGTTCCGAAGAGCGTGAGCCCACAACTGACGACGAGGCCCCACCGGAACACTTCGCCGACACGGTCGTAGCGGCTGGCCCCGATATTCTGGCCGGACAACGTGGAGACTGCCGCGCCGACGGCCATCGCGGGCATGAAGGCGAGTTGGTCGATGCGCATGCCGATCCCGAAGGCGGCGGCGCTGTGCGATCCGAATTGATTTACGAAGCCGGTGACGAACAGCATGCCCAAGGATACGAGGGCTTGCTGCACCATGGAGGGTACGCCGAGCTTGAGCATTAGGATAGCCATGGGCAGTTCGAGCTTGAGCGCCCGCCAGTTCGGGGCGACGAGATGACCGCGATACTGGGCGTAGATAGCGATGGAGACGAAGGCGAGGACTTGCGCGAAGATGGAGGCTATCGCAACGCCGTTGAGACCCATGCGCGGGAAGCCAAGCCAACCGAACATGAGAATAGGATCGAGTATCGTGTTGAGCGCGAGGGAGCCAGCCTGAAAATAGAGCGGTGTCTTCGAGTCGCCCACGCCGCGCATGACGGAGGCTTGGTAGAACACGCCGAACATGAATGGCGTTGTCCAGAGAAAGAGGCGGAAGTAGCCGATCGCCAACGGCAGTACTTCGGGAGGGGTGCCCATGCTTCGGAATACCCAATCCGCCCCGGCTTGGCCCAGCGCCACGCAGATGACACCGGCGATGCCCATCAGCACAAGCGCGTTTTGAACCACGGACCGCAGACGGACGAAGTCCTTCGCGCCAAAGGCTTGCGCGGCGAGGACGTTCGCTGCCAGGCTGAGGCCGCCGGCGAGGGCCATCAAGAGAAAGAGCAGCGGGAAGCTCACCGTAATGGCGGCCATGGCATTTGCGCCCAGCCCGTTGCCGACCCAGAGCGCATTCATAATGCTGTATGCAGTCTGAAGCATGCTGCCCAGCAGCATGGGGATGGCAAACATGAGCAGACGCCGCGCGACGCTGCCCGTGGTCATGTCGGTGCCGTGGTGTATTTTGGGGTCCGGCTTGGAATCGGTGGAGGTGTCGGAACTCATGGATGCTTCGAAGTACCTTCGTATTTTCGTATTCGACAGGACTCACGGGTAGGTCACGCGACGCGCGACTATGGTGTGTCCGGCACGGAGATTCTACCAAAAACAGTGCCTGCTGCCCCGTTTGCTTTTGTCAGAACACGCGAGTATGCATACAGCGTCCGCACAAATGGGAAGCGAATAGCCTTCCACGCGACTCTTATGGACGTCAAGCTCCGTGCTGATGCCCGTCTTCTTTTGTTGTGTCCACTACAGGACTTGGCGCAGATGCACCCTCTGGTTCTTGGGATTCGCTCGGGGTTGTTACGCCTGAGGCGGTGGGGTTCAGGCGGGCTTCGGCGTCGATTAGGAATGAGCCGCGCGAGACGATGCGTTGGCCCAAGGCGAGGCCGTCGAGCACGGGGTAGTATGCGCCAACGCGTGGGCCAAGGGTGACCCGGCGCGCGTCGTACAAGCCGGGCGCGGACTCGACATAGACGACGGTGTGTTCGCCGGAGTCGATGACAGCACTTTCGGGAACGGAGAGCACGCGCTCGATTCGATACTTGGTCTTCTTCATGCCGCAACCGCACACGGTGCAGACGCCGGGCTTATCGTCGATTTCTTCGGGATGCATTGGGCACATGAAGCCTTCGACAATCTGATCGTAGGAACCAGCCTCGGGCACTGCGTTCGCGGTAAGTGCATCGGAGCCCGTGGACGCGGCAGGCGATGAGATTGAAGATGGGGGTTGTGCGCTCTTCTTCTGTTCGACAAGGTGCATGCCGCAGAGGGGGCAGTCGCCGGGTTTGTCGGAGACGACTTGGGGATCCATGGTGCAGGTGAAGAATGGCGCGCCGTCCGCGAGGGTTGCCATGTATTGTGCGGCTTGATCCGCGGTCTGCGTCGGTAATGAAACGCTCTTTGACGGTTCTGTGCCCAGCGGCGCGTTGGGTACTGGCGTCGAGTCTGCCGAGCCATATTTGCCTACGGGGGTGCGCATCACCGCGTTCACGTACATGCCAGGCCGGAGTCTGCCGTCGGTGTTGGCAATCGCGACCCGCACCTTGAGCGAGCGGCTGTAGGGGTCCACTTCGGGGTAGAAGAAATCGATGGTTCCATAGAAGATTTCGCCGGGCCATGCGACGCTGGAGACTTCGACGGGCATCGCGGGGTGAATCCCGCCGATGTCGGATTCGATGACTTGCACTTGCACCCACAGGGTCGAGAGGTCGGCGATGCCGAAGAGTGCCGTGCCTTCTTCGACGTCTTGTCCGAGCACGACGCCCTTTTCCATTACGGTCCCGGTGACAGGCGAATAGAGGGTGATCGCGTTGGCTTCGGCGCCGGTTTGCACGATGGAATCGAGTTGCTGCTCGGTGAACCCGGCAAGACTCAGCCTCTTGCGCGCCGATGCGACCATCGAATACGCGCGCTCTTTCGCGCGTGCGTCGGCCTTGGGGTTGGCATCCACGGCCTTTTTATTGTCCAGTGCGCGTACATACTCCAGCGAGCCTTGAAGAAACCGGGGGCTGTAGATTCGCGCGAGGGGTTCGCCTTTGCGGATGGTCATACCGGTGGCGTTGACCTTCAACTCTTCGATGCGCCCAGGGAAGCGCGCAATGACCTCGGAGACGCGCGTCTCCGCTACCTCAACCACGCCGTAGGATCGCACTTCGCGTGTCAGCATGCGATATAACGCGGGTTCAACTTGCACACCCGCCTGCATGATGCGTTGGGGCGACACTTGCACGCGGGCGAGCACGCCTTCGGGCAGGGTGAGTGGAGCACCCTTTTTGCGCTGAACCAAGTCCATGCCGCAGATCGGGCATTTGCCCGGCCGGTCGCGAACGACGAAGGGGTGCATGCCGCAGTAATACTCGAACTCGCTTTGGACTACTTCCTCTTGTTGCGAAACGCCATCCGAAGTCCGTTCGCGTTGCCACCGTTCGTAGTAGTTTTGAATCGTGTCCCAATAACCAACCAACAGGGCGGTGACGACGAGGATCATGACGAAGCGCAGACGGATCTCGAGAAACTTGAGCACGAAGAAGACGCGCTTCAAGATGCCTGGTCTTGTCGTTGTAGTCTCGCTCATCGCATATCTCCTGGAACGATGTTCATGAGGTGGATTTACTCCGCGGAGTCAATCGTAGTATCGGAACCCGCCGGCGCGGAAGTGCGTTGGAGTTTTCGCCATCGCCTTTTCTCGACGTGGTAGAACAACACGGGCAAGAAGATATCGATGACTTCGTCGGCAACGAGGAGGCCGCCCAATACCGGCGCGGCCATAGGGGCGATCACTTCGGCGCCGACGCCACGCGCCCACAACATGGGGGCGAGGCCCACAATTGCGGTGGCTTCCGTAAGAAACTTGGGGCGAAGCCGGTGCACGGCTCCCGCCATGATTGCCTGTTTCAGTTCATCGACGCTGCGGATACCCGCGAGTCCGCCGCGTGCCTCGATAGCGTCGCGCAGGTAGACGAGCATGATAATGCCCGTCTCGGTGGCCATGCCGAAGCACGCGATGTACCCGACCCATACCGCGACGCTGAAGTTGTAGCCGAACAGTGCTTGGAACAAGACACCGCCCGCCAAGGCGCCCGGCACAGCCATCATCATGAGCACGGCGTGCATCAGGTCGTGGTACGTGATGTAGAGGATCACGAAGATGAGAATCAGGACCGCGGGAAACACGATCCGTAGCGTGCGCTTGGCGCGAACCTGATGCTCGAATTGCCCGGTCCACTCCAGGAAGGTGCCCTGTGGAAGCTGAACTTTATCCGCGACGACACGTTGGGCTTCCTCGACAAACCCGACGATGTCTCTGTCGCGTACGTTGAGTTGTACGTAGGAACGGAGGAGGCCGTTTTCGCTTTTGATCATGACGGGGCCTTCGACGACATTGATGTCGGCAACGTCGCTCAGGCGAATGGAGGGAAGATTGCCCATGCCGTCGGGTGACGGCGATTGCGGTGGCGTTTCCATTCCGCCGGCCGACACGAGCATGTTGCGAATCGCCTCTTCATCGGCGCGGTAGTCGCGCGCATAGCGGAGGCGGATGGGAAACCGCTCTCGCCCCTCCACGGTCGTGGTGATGGGCTTTCCGCCGAGGGCCACTTCGACAAGGTCCTGAATATCGCCAACGTTTATGCCGTATCGCGCGGCTTTGCCTCGGTCGATATGGATTTCGATGTAGCCCTTCCCAACGGTCTGATCGGCCACCACGTCCACGGCCCCGGTGATGCTCCGCAAGGCTTCAGCGACTTGGTTCGAAACCTGCTGTATCTCGTCTTGGTTGCGCCCGAAGACTTTTACGGCAAGTTGCGTGCGCACACCCGTTGCCAACATATCGACGCGGTTGATAATGGGCTGAGTCCAAATGTTCGCCCACCCAATCTGGTGTACGGCCTTATCGAGTTCTTGGATGATGTCTTGTTTGGTCTTCGGCCAGAGAAATACGCGTTTGCTTAGCTCGGTCGTGTATTGGCCAATATCGATGCCGTGGGGGTGGGACTCCGCATGCCAAATAGTCTGCATCGTTGCTTGCGATTCCGTCTCCGCAAGGAGGGCTTCCGCGAACGCCGTCATGGCCTTAGGAAAGAGGACTTGGTTTGTTTCTTTCGTCCATTTCAGCTTTGCGTCGTTCCGAAAACGCTCAAGGGCTTCATGGGTTAGGAGGAAGAAGTCCTTGTGCGGAATCCCGAGCGTATCCTTTACGGCAGCGGTGACTTCGCCGAGCGGCGTCTCGACGGGCGCCAGGAGTTCGGATGGCGCGCGTTGGGTCGCGCCGGTTTGAGTCAGCCGGGCAAATACGGCGTCCGTCAGGTTTTCGACGTCAAGCACTTGAGGATTGTGAATGAACGCAGCGCGATGCGTCGATGCGAGTTCGTCGGCCACCTGCTCCCGTGCTTGTTGTGCAAGCTCGACGGCCCATGCGCGATGGCCGTCGACTTGACGGAGTACGCGCTCGATGACGAAACGCGCCGACTCGCCGGCGAGAATCTCCTGATACGCCATGTAGCGATCCATCGCGTCGAGGCGCATGGCGGCGTCGAGGCGGTCCAGCGCGCCAACGGCAATGGCATTCATGAGCGATTCTCGTGCGGCAGGGCCGAGACGATCTACGGTATTGGATGCTTCCAATTGCGCGAAGAGCTTGCTCGCTTCCGCTTGAGCATCCACGAGTCGCACCTTTCGTTTGAGCCACTGTTCACGCGGGTGCAATGTGACGATAGTTTCCACCATGTCGAGGGGAGACGGATCGGTCGGCGTGTCGGCGCGACCGCCCTTGCCTACAACCATTTCCACCTCGGGAAACGCGCGAATCATGGCGTCGCGCGCCTTCAGATCATCGGCGACTTCGGTGACCGATGCGCGCGGGACCGTCACGGGCATATCCAGAATGCTTCCTTCGTCGAGGGGAGGCATGAACTCCCGGCCCAAGTGACGGGCTGTGTAGAAGCCAAACGCCAGAAGAAGAACGAACAACCACACGACCGTCTTCGGGCGCTCCATCAGAAATCCCAACACAGGGCGGTACATCTCGATGACGCTTCGAATAAGCCAGTTGTTTTCTTCGCGCGAAAGCCTGCCGCGGACAAAGATGGGAACGATCGCGGGGACCAAGGTGATGGAGATAATCGCCGTGCCCAGAAGTGCGAACGTCTTCGTGAATGCCAGGGGATGAAAGAGTTTACCCTCCTGGCCCGACAACGCGAACACGGGCAGAAAAGAGATCACCATGATTACGACCGAGAAGAAGATGGGGCGGCCGACCTGCCGCATTGCGCCGACTACGATTTCGGTGGTGTCGCCCGTGATGGGCTTGTCGCCGAAGTGTTGCGTCAGGCGGTGCGTAGCGTTCTCAAGCATGACGATGGCTTGATCCACGAGGATGCCGATGGAAATGGCGATACCCGAGAGGGACATGATGTTCGAGGAGATTCCGAACCGGTCCATCAGAATGAAGGCAATCAGAATGGACAAAGGAAGTGTGATCACGACGACGAAGACGCTTCGCACGTGGACGAGGATAATGAGTATGGCAATTGTTGCGATGATGATTTCGTGCTCAAGGATAGTCCGTACCGTATCTATGGAGCTCTCGATCAGGCGGGTGCGGTCGTAAAACGGAACAATGCGCACGCCTTCCGGCAGACCCTTTTGAAGCTCGCGGACTTTGTTCTTGATCGCCTGGGTGACACGCAGCGGGTTTTCGCCAAACCGCATCATGACGACGCCGCCAACGACTTCCCGCCCATCTTTCTCAAGCACACTCCGGCGAAATTCCGGGCCCATCTGAACCGTCGCGAGGTCGCCTACAAGAACCGGAACGCCGTTACGTTCGGCCACGACCGTGTCCCGGATGTCCTCGATGGTTTGAATCCAGCCCACGCCGCGGATGAGGTATTCCGCGTTCCCTTTCTGGACGACGCGACCGCCGACGGAACTGTTGCTTCGTTCGATGGCCGAATAGATAGCGCCGATCGTCACGTTGTATGCGCGTAGGCGTTCGGGCGTCACATCGACCTGATACTCGCGGGGCATCCCGCCGACACTGCTCACCTGGGCCACACCCGGAACGGAGTTCAATTGGTAACGGACATACCAATCTTGAAGGGCTCGCAGGTCGCCCAAGTCCTTGTTATCGCCTTCGACTGTATACCAGAAGATCTGCCCCAGCGCGGTGGCGTCGGGTGCGAGATAGGGCACGACGTCCTGTGGCAGGAAGGTACTTGCGAGCGCGAGTCGTTCGAGCACGCGGGTGCGGGCGAAATAGAAGTCCACGGAGTCGTCGAAGATGATGTTGATCATCGAGAAGTTGAATTCGGACGAAGACCGAACGGCTTTGACACCGGCCAATCCCTGCAAGTTCACGGAAAGGGGATACGTGATCTGATCTTCGATTTCTTTTGGGCTGCGGCCCATCCAGTCCGTGAAGACAATGACTTGGTTTTCCGAGAGATCGGGGATTGCATCGATAGGCGTTCGCTGAAGCACCCATATGCCGTACCCGGTGATTCCCAGATAGGCGATGATCACAACGGCTTTGTTGCGGCAGGAGAATTCGATCAGTCTTTCTATCACTGCGCGATAACTCCGTCAGCCAGCGCGGTTGTGGCGTCCATTTCATTCGATAGCGGGGGTGCGATACGCCGTCATTTCACACTGGAGCATCCGCCGTTGAACTCTGGGTGCGATAACCAGACGCGAGGCTATCGCGGCTCGTTTTCGCCCCTCCGCCGGGTTTGGGAGGAGCAACTGTCATACCAATCCGAGGATTTGCGCGAACCCCTATGTTTTGGCGCGTTGTGGTGCGACGCACTTCCGATTCGCACGCGATGCTAGTCAGAGGCTGGCGATGGTCTTGGCCAAATCCTGGTGTCTATGAGAAATAACGGGACGCAACCGCAACGACTTCGTCCACGGCCGGCCATGGGTTGCCTAGAATCGCCTGAACGTGGTCGCCGAGCGGCGCCCACACGGCAGGGTCGGTGGGGCCGAAGATCGCGATAGTGGGGCAACCGCAGGCGGCTGCGAGGTGGGTGATACCGCTGTCGTTGCCGATATAGAGGCGGGTGGCCGTGAGTTCACGGGCGAGCGTAACGAGACTGGCCGTGCGCAACACACGCGCGGAGTGGGGGAGTTCCATATTCTCTTCGGCGGGACCGGCAATCCAGGCAACATCGCGGCCTTGGGATACGAGTGCATCGGCGACTTCGCGATAGCAAGTCACCTGCCAGTTCTTGCGCTTTCCGCCGCTGCCGGGATGAATCAGTACGTCGTGCGTATGGTCGCCGGGCGCGATGGGGAGGCGCAGGGGAGGCAAGTCTTCGTAGCCGAGGCATGATGCGTAGTAGTGCGAAGCGTGGCGGCGCCAATCGCTGGGCGGGAGGCCGGGGAAGACGAGCACGTCGCGCACGCCGCACGATTGGAGTGCGCCGCGAATTGCGCCGTCGTCTTTCATCCACACGATGGCGCGTTGGAAAGGGTGCAGGAACCGTTCAAGGGTGGGCGAGGGCGTCGAGAAGACGCTGTGAAAGCCGGTGTCGTCAAGGTCGTGCGAGGCTTCGAGGAGCCCCGCGACTTCCGCAACGAGGAGGCGCGATCGAATGCCCGCCGCATGGACGGGGCCGTCTTCGTTGAGGCGCACGAGGCTTGGACAGAACAAGAGAGAATCGCCGATGCCGCCTGTGTGCACGACGAGTGTTCGAATTGAGGAGAGCGATTGGGGGAGGTTCACAATTGCCCGCCGCGGGCGACCGCGGGACTAGGGAATTCGTAAATCACGATACGCGCCTCTCGATACGGGGATAGGCCGTCCTTCAAGAGCTTCAATGCCGACGGCGCATTCTCAGGGATGAGCAATGGTTTGAGGGAGGGGATCATGCCGGTCGAATAGCGTTCGTCGACGACGAGGTATTTGGCCCCCGCCTCTTTTGCGCGCGCGATAATCTGCTCGACGGTGTCCGCGGGATCGGGGCCCGTGGTCGGCATGTCCGCGTAGAAGCCGACTTGCGGTTTGCGCGACATGATAAGGCCGGGCGCTAGATTCTCCTTCATCCAACGGCCCGCGATCTTGTATTCGAGCGGCTGGTAAGACATGCGACCCAGGTAGTGTGGGGCCACGTTGGCGACAAGCCCGAGCAGCATCATCGCCACGAGCAAGCCCACGGGCGCCAGGCGTAGCGAGCGCCAGTTTTTAAGACGGTTTGCCTGATCGGCCACGAGCAAAATGCCTCGGGAGGACCACAGGATAGCGGCGATGGTGATGGGCATGATGTACCGCGGCTCGGGAAACGTGCTGTACACCGCTGCGACGAATTGCAGCACGGCGAAGCAGACTATCACGAGTTCGATCCGGAGATCGCGGCGAAGGTAGGAGGGGACAAAGAGCCCGACTCCCGCGAACACCAGTAGGTAGGGGCCAAGCATTGTTGGCAACACCTCGCCGAAGAGTGTGATGAACGTCCGCGCAAAGGCTTCGGCCTGCCGGAACAGCATGACAAGCAGGGCGGATTGCGAATTGGGGAACCGTGTATTGATGGTGGCGCCGCCGGTAACGTCGATCATGTAGATGGCATATGCCACGAGGAGAAACATGCTAATCAGGCCGATGGGGACAATACGCCACGGCCGGACCTCGTCGTCGCGGGGGTCGCGCAGGATCAGAGCGATGATAGGGGCCGCAATCATCAGGACGGTGCCTTCCGGCCGCGTCAGGTGAAGCGCGAAGAAGGCAAGCGGCGCGAGGACGATCCAGACGTGGCCGCGCCGCATGGCCAGGACAAGCATATAGACGCCCGTGAACCATAGCAGCGAGGCGAGCGCCTCGGGGGCGACCCGGCATCCATAGTCGACGAGCCACGGCCAGATGACGACGATGAGTGTGGCGATGCGCGCCATACGCCGCCCCTGCATTTCGCGGGCGAGGAGATAGACAGGCACAACAAGCAGCGAAGAGGAAAGCAGCGAGATGGCCATGCCCGCCCACTCGAAATCATTGACGAAGAAACTGGTGAAGGCGCAGAGGGCGGGATAGAGCAGGGGAATTCGGGCGTAAAAACCAACAAAGTCGCCCGCCGCAAAATGGCGCGCGACATCAATATATTGGATCGAGTCAGCCGAGTCGATGACCCGCGGCGCAATCAGGAGGAATATCACCCGATACAGCGCGGCCAGCGCCACTCCAACTGCAATGTCGAACCCGATCGGATCTTTCTTGAGCGTCGGGTCGTTCACAGGTCCGTGACCTCTGTGAGCTACAATGCGCTGTAGCACCAAGGATTGCCGACCCGGGGCGAGGCACTACTTCAGAAGGCTTCCCCGGATCCGTCTTGTGTTGATATTAGCGCAATTAGCAGAATTGTTCAAGGTATACCGCGCCCCGCAGGAACCCCTCTTCGCGGATTTGCGAGCTATCTTCGTTCTCGATGCTCAGGACGCCGTCGTAGCCGTTCATGCGCAAATGGCTGACGAATTCGCCCCAGTTGATGTTGCCGAAACCCGGAACGACATAGCGCCACCACCCTTTGCCGTACACGCCTACGCGCGCGCGCATGGCCTTGTCCACGAGGGTGTCTTTGGCATGGGTGTGGAAGATGCGGTCCTTGAATTGCGATATTGGGAGGAGGTGGTCGCATTCCTGGTGGAAGAGGTGGCTTGGGTCGTAGTTGAGGCCGAAGTTGGCGTCGGGGATTGCGGCGAACATGCTCTCGAAGGTATCGATGCCCTGAAGGCATGTTTCGTACCAGTTTTCCAGCGCGATGTTGACGTTCTTCTTTGCTGCATGGGCAAGGATAGGCTTGAAGGCCTTCGGCAGCACTTTCTTAATTGTCTCGTGTTTGGTTAGCCCTTCGGTTGGAAAACCGGCGAGCATGCATACGGTGTTGACGCCGAGCAGCACCGCCGCGTCGATGGTCTTCTTGGCATGTTCCTGGACCTTGAGTGTCTGCTTGGGGTTCGTGATGGCGACTTCGTAATAGGCGAGGGCGCTGATTTCGAGGCCGCGTGTGTCGAGCGCGGTCTTCAACTGGGCGGCCTTCTTTGCGTCGAACTTTGCCGGATCGAGGTGCTTGCTTCCCGGCTGAGCCATAACTTCGAGGCAGGGGATAGCGGCCTCCTCGGCGAAATCGAGTACAGCTTCAATCGGCTCCTTGCCGAACGGGGCCGTGAGCATTCCAACCTTCATGAGAATCTCCTTCCATTCGAGAATGGGGTTTTGCAGTTTGGATTGTTGTGGCGAGAAATGTCAGGCGTGCACCAGCACTTTCATGACATCGGGTGCGGCGGCGCGTTCGAGGGCATGAAGGGCCTCCGCGAGCGGATATCGCTCCGTTACGAGCGCGCGGACTTCAATGGTGCCTAGCATGAGGGCCTCGAGCGCGGGTCGAAACGGACCACAACGCGAGCCGATTATGCTGATCTCGTTGATGACGGGAACGCTGAAGTTCATCTGCGTTGGATTGGCCGCAGTGGTTTTCAGCACGATGGTTCCCTCGGGGCGCACCAATTCCATTGCGCGGGCCAGGCCTTCCGGAGACCCGGTGACCTCCACGACGATGTCGGCGCCAGGCTCGACAGGGTCCGTTGCCGCGGCGACGGGGATCTGGAGTTTGCGCAACATGTCGAGCTTCCACGCGTGTTTGCCGATACATGTGAGTTTCTTGGTGCGCAACGCGATGACTTGGGCAACGAGCTGGGCAAGTTTGCCGTCGCCGAGGACTATCACCCGGTCGTTCTGCGTGATGTCGAGTTGTTCGTCTATACGAAAGGCCGCGGCCGTGGGCTCCGTGAATACGGCCACCTCGTCCGGCATGCCTTCGGTGACCATGTAGAGGTTTTCCTCCGGGAGCACGAAGTATTCCGCGAGGGTGCCGTTGCGATTCTGGATGCCGAGGACGGTCCGGTTGGGGCAGTGATGGGACAACTCGCTTTGGCAATAGCGGCAGCGCCGGCACACGCAGTTGATCTCGCCCACGACGCGTTTGCCGATGAGATGCGTGTTGGCGGCGCGTTCCACGACACCGACGAACTCGTGCCCGATGACGCCGCGATACCCCATGTATCCTTTGAGGATTTCGAGGTCCGTGTTGCAGATGCCGGTGACGAGGGTGCGAATGAGGGCCTCGCCGGGGCCGGGTTCGGGCGCGGGTAGATCCATCAGACGCGGCTCACCATCGAATACAATCGCTCGCATCCGCTGTCCTCCCCCGTTGCTCCACGCCACACGCACATTCCGAAGCGTGTATTGAACACCTCAACGGAGAGAGAGTCAAGAGGGGAGGTCAAGGTGGATGCTCGCGGCAACGGGATTCCAGGTCTTTGTCACGGCCGTTATGGACTGCTATCATGCCATCTCATTGCGCGACGGGGACCTCATCCTGAAAGGGGAAAGTGTTCAGGTATGGCGATCGAGCAGTATCAACCGAAATTGCGTGGCCTGAAAGACAACTTGGGGCGGGTCATTCTCGGCAAGCCCGAGGCCATCGACGTGCTGGTCATCGCGCTGGTGGCGGGTGGTTCCGTGCTGATTGAGGACGTGCCGGGCGTCGGCAAGACGACGCTCGCGAAGGCGCTGGCAAAATCGGTTGGCGTGTCGTTCAGCCGAATTCAGTTTACGCCGGACCTGCTGCCCGCGGATATTCTGGGGTCGTCCATCTACAACCCCGTGACGGGGGCGTTCTCGTTTCACCCGGGGCCGATCTTCTGCAACGTATTGCTGACCGACGAGATCAACCGTGCCTCGCCACGCACGCAGTCCGCGTTGCTTGAGGCCATGAGCGAGATGCAGGCGACCATCGAAGGGCACCTGCGTCCGTTGCCGGAACCGTTCATGGTCTTGGCCACGCAGAATCCCGTCGAGTTTCACGGCACGTATCCGTTGCCGGAAGCGCAGCTCGACCGCTTTCTGGTGCAATTGGACGTAGGGTATCCGAGCCCCGAAGCGGAAGTGAGTATTCTCAAGTCCCAGGCGATAGCACATCCCCTGGATTCTTTGGAGCAGGCGCTCACGGGTGACGAGGTGTTGGAAATGCAGCGTGCGGCGCGGGCGGTGCACGTGGAGGACAGCGTGTCGCGGTATATCGTGGAAATCGCGGCACGGACGCGGCGCGACGCAGCGCTCAAACTGGGCGTGAGCCCGCGCGGGTCGTTGATGCTGTTTCGCGCGAGCCAATCCGCGGCGTTTTGCGCGGGGCGCGATTATGTGCTGCCCGACGACGTGCAGCGGCTCGCGCCGCATGTATTGCCGCATCGCCTCGTGTTGACCCCGAAGGCGAAGTACGGAGGCCTCTCGAAGCGCGATGTGATCGCGCGAAGCGTGGATGAAGTCGCGGTCCCGACGTAACGGCTCGAACAAACAGGCTTCTCGTCTATGGCAAGCAGCGTCCTCGGTTCATTCACCCGGTTCGCGGAATACACATGGCGCTTCAAGCTGACGCCCAGCGGGAAGGCGTTGGTGTTGGGCGGCGTGGTGCTTGGTTCGTTTGCGAGCACATCCGTCATCATTCCTCTATTTCATTTGTTCATCGCGCTATTCCTTCTCGGACTGCTTGCGCTGTGCGCGGGCTTTGTCTACCGCCCGCGGTTGAGCGTATCGGGGGCGTTTCCGAAGACCGCGACGACGGCGCACGACGTCGGGGCGACGTTCACGGTCCTCAATAAGTCGCGGCTGCCGTCATTCGACGTGTCGGTCGATTTCTTCGAGTTGCCGGCGGCGGTGGCGCTTGTGAAGCACGCGGCGGCGGCGCGCGAGATTCCCGCTCACGGCACCTGTACGTTTTCCGTCACATTGCGGGTGGCGCGCCGCGGCGTCTATGAATTGCCGCGACTTTGCGCCTTTACAATGTTTCCGTTCGGCATCTGTCGCGCGGGCTCCGCGTATGTCGATGGACGAACGCTGCTCGTCCTCCCGGACTTCCGGACTTTGTCGGCCATCGACGTGCCGATTGGCGCGCGGTATCAACCGGGGGGCATCGCGCTCACTTCCAATGTGGGCGAGTCTGCCGAGTACATTGGCAATCGCGAATACCGGTACGGCGACCCCGTGCGACGCATCGACTTTCGCGCGTGGGGCCGCATCGCGCGGCCTGTGGTGAAAGAATTCCAGGAAGAGTACCTGTGTCGCGTTGCCCTCGTGCTCGATACGTACGTGCCGCCGAAGGGCAACGCCGTCAGCGAGGCCATGCGCAAGGCCGCGCGAACGCTGCTGAGCAAAGCGCGGCCACAGCCCGAAGCGCCGCTTGAGGCCGCCGTCAGCCTTACCGCGTCCATAGCGGATGTGTTGGCGCGCGGCGAGCACGTCATCGATTTGTTTGCCGCGGGCCCGGAGTTGCACGTATTTCGCGCGGGCCGTCACATCAGCCATCTCGACAATGTGCTCGAGATCCTCGCGTGCGTGGATGCATGCCCTTCCAATCCGTTCGACACCCTGGTTCCGGCAATCAACGAAGAATTGAACACGATTTCGACTGTTATTTGCGTGTTTCTCCACTGGGACGCCGCGCGCACCGAGTTGTTGCGGGCGGCGCTCGAAAACAAATGCGGGCTCAAGGTCGTCCTGATCGAAGAGAACACGGCGTCTATCCACGACGGCATTGAGGAGTGGTCCGAGTTTCTCGTTCGACTCACGCCGGAGGCCATTCTCGACGGCGGGGTGGACAGCCTATGAGCGCGAGGAACTGGGTTGCACTGGTATTGTTGGGCGTACAGTGTACGGCAATGGGCGTGATGACGACGTCTATCCCGTATCCATTGGTCCTATTCACTCTGGCGGCACTAGCGCCAATCGCGGCAAAGCGCGTTCCCTTGCCTCCGCGAACCATCGCCGCCCTTTCCGTTTTTATGGCGGTCATTCTCCTTGCGTATTCGCAACGTGCCTCGGAGGCGTACTCGTATACGGTGTGGTTTCCTACGTACGCGATGGCCGTTGCGTTCGGACGGTTCTTTCTCTTTCTGGAGGTATTGGTCATTGTCCGCGGCTTTCAAGTGAACCCCACCCCCACGTTCGTTGCTCTGTTGCCGTTCCTCGGCATCCTTGTCATGACGTGCATCGGAAACGTTTCTTCCCTTGACGACGCGGGCGTCCGTTTTCGCGCATTGTCCC
>JBHEKO010000244.1:0-7024 GCA_041859475.1 Candidatus Hydrogenedentales bacterium | reverse complement strand
GTGGGGTGGAAAAGAACGCGGGAGTCATTCTCACATTTGGCGAGTCGCGGAGGGGCATAGCAGTATAGCCCCTCATTTTCTTTCTTCACCTAATCGGCAACTCACACTTAGCCCTCTGTCCGCGCAGCGCTGGGAAGGAATGTACAGGGAACTTTGCCCATGACAATAGCTGCCGGCCTCCCGAATCGGTTGCGCGATTGCGTGGACCGGGAACTGGCAACCGACGAGCGCGTTGTCTGGATGGAAATGCCCGTGCCGCGTTTCTTTTCGGGTAAGGCGGCGGGCGTATTTCTCTTTGGCATCCCATGCACGGCGTTCGCAGTTTTCTGGATCTGCGGGGCGGCGGAGTTTAAGGTCCCGGACTTTTCTTCCGCGCACGACGTGTTTCCGCTATTCGGCATCCCTTTCGCGCTGATTGGACTTCTCATGATCTCCGCGCCGCTGTTTGCTTATCGCAGTGCGCGACGGAGCGTATACATCATTACCAATCGCCGCGCCATCACGATTGAAAACCAGTGGGGCTTTACCATTCGTTCGTATACCCCGGAGAAACTCCAGAATGTCTATCGTCATGAGCGTTCCGACGGAACCGGAGATGTAATCATCGGTTACAGGGAATGGAGAGACAGCGAAGGCGACCGTTGCACGGAGAATCTCGGGTTCATGGGCATTCGAAATCCCAAAGAAGTCGAATCCATGCTAAAGGACCTTGCGGCGAAACTTCCCTGAGTGAACGGTTACGAAATGGCGTCGCGCGCTTCCTCCGGGCGCCCATATCGATATGCGAGAATCATGAAGAACTGCAGGCCAAACACGAGATTGGCAAGTAGCAGGTGGACCGGCTGCAGAATCGCGGGCATGTCGAGATAGTAGAGCGTGACGCCGGTGGCAATCTCGAGAACCACCAAGGCGAGAGCGGCGACCGAACAAATCTGGAGCAGGCCCAGGTCTTTTGTGTGTTTGAAGATCTTCATGGCGAGGGCGGTGCTTGTCGCGAAGACGAGCAGCGAGAAGGTGCGGTGAATGTAGAATCCTGCGCCTAGAAATTCCGCCCATCGAAAGCGGTCCGTGCCGCCGAACGATGCCGCTATTTCGTCGATGCTCTCGCGCACCTGAGTGCCAAGCAGGACTTGGGCCAGCGAGAGGACCAGCGCGGTCGTGAGCAGGGCGGCAATGGCGGGGTTGGGGTGCACGCATCCGAAGTTGAAGAAGGATCGTTGCGCGCGCACGACCACATAGAGCAAGACGGAAACCAGCAGCAGCGCGACCAGCATGTGAACCGTGATTCTGAGCGGTACCAAGTTCGACTCCACCACCTTGGCCCCAAGCCATCCCTGAAAAGCCACGAGTAGAAACGAAAAGAAGCTTAGCGCGGTGACGGTGGCGTCCGTCCGCATATACGAGAACGAAGAAACGAGCGTCAAGAAGATCAGAATGCCGATGGTTACGCCGACCAGACGGTTGATGTATTCGGTCCAGGTCTTGACCACGTTGAAGGTGGTGTCGGCGTAGCCCCGGTCGTGGTAGATCTCCTGGTAATTGTCGGGAAGCTGGGATTCGTCGGTGGGGGGAATCCACTGACCGAAGCACTTTGGCCAATCCGGACAGCCCATGCCCGAGCCGGAGGCGCGCACGATTCCGCCGACGGCGATGAGAAAATACACTGCTGCAATCGTGGTCAGACCGATGATTCGGAAGGCCCTGGGCGTGAAGAATGACTGAAGCATAGTCGGACCTCTCTACTTCCGGGGCCGAGCGTCAGCGGCCCAGTACTGCGAGCATTTCTTCGACGCGCGTGAATTTCTCGCGCGGTTTTCCACATGCCTTACCTCGTTCGATTTCGGCAGCGTCGATGCGTTGCCAATCGGCATACGACACCGCGCGTACGTTGCGCTCCCCGAGCAGGGCCGCAAGCGCGCTCGTGTCGGGAGTCGCGCACGGGGCTAGCGTGGGGGCGTCGGCAAGCAACGCGGCCGCGGTGGCCTGGCTGTCGGGTTTGTTGTTGCCGATGATGCCGCTGGGGCCGCGCTTGATCCAGCCTGCCGCGTACATTCCGGGGACGACGGCTTCGCCGTCGACAATGCGCCCCTCGCGATTCGGAAACACACCGCGCTTGGCATCGAACGGCACGCCCGGAATGGCGATACCGCGATAACCGACGCTGCGAAACACGAGTCCGCAGTCGAGCGCTTCGGTGACGCCCGTGCCGATTGCGCGCGTCTTATGCGGCTCTCCTTCAAGGCGATTCTTTTCGAGGAGCAAGGACTCCACGCGGTCGTTCCCGCGCAGTTCGATGGGGCTCTTCAAGAAATGGATATAGAAGCGTTTGGATTTGCCGCCAATCGTCCGCGTCGCGAACTCTTGCATCACGGCGAAATTCTTCTTGGCATGATGGTTTTCGGCATCATTCAACTCGGCTTGGCTTGCGGCGTCCAACACTAGGTCTTCGCGGGCGAACACAGGATCGCAGTCCGCGAGTTCCCCGAATTCTTTAAGCTCCGGCTGAGTGAACTTGGCTTGGACTGGTCCGCGCCGGCCAATGAGGTGCACTTCCTTGATCTTGCTTGAGGCAAGGGCATCGAGCGCATGGGCGGCGATGTCCGTTTCCTTGAGTTCGTCCGCGGTCTTGGCGAGGATGCGGCTCACGTCCATGGCTACATTGCCCTGCCCGATGACGACTGCGACTTCGCACGACAAGTCGAATGCGCGATTGCGGTAGTCGGGATGACCGTTGTACCAACCGACAAACTCCGTGGCCGTATGACTGCCCGGCAAATCCTCGCCGGGGATGCCCAGGCGATTGTCCGTCTCGGCGCCGCACGAGAACAGGATTGCGTCGTAGAACCGGCGCATTTCGACGATTGAAATGTCGCGTCCGACGTGTACGTTGCCGAAAAAGGCAAAGCGCTCGTGCGCGGCAATCTTGTCGTACACGCGAATGACGCTCTTGATCTTCGGATGGTCGGGCGCAACCCCGCCGCGCACCAAACCAAAGGGCGTAGGGAGCCGGTCGAACATGTCGACTTGAACGATTGCGTTCGCTTTGAAGAGTGCTTCGACGGCATAGAATCCGCTTGGACCGCTGCCTACGACTGCCACGCGCAATGGCCGCGCGGCGGTACCGAGTTCGCTCATGAGTTACTCCAGGAAGATAAAGACCAAAAGCAAAGCCCCGCGACCTTCATGCGGGGTGCGTCCACGATACGCGGACGGGTGGTTTGGGATCAAGATCGCGCCAGGCCGGGGCTGATGGAGGGATACCGGTGGAGTTGCCATCTTCTCGCGTGACCAAGGGGCGACATATCCCGCTCCTGTCCGGACAATCCCTTGGTGTTTTGCCTCCCCGGCGCGTACTCTAGTGCGAAACAGAATACACGGGGGAGGCTTCAATGAGTATGGACATGACGCGCCGGTCGTTTCTGGGAACGGGTCTGGGTGTTGGGCTGGGATTGGCGCTGGGCTCGGGCCCATTGTTGGCGCAGACCATCGACCTTTCCAAGCAACGGCTGGTGTGTCGGTTCGATTGCACGCAGGAATACCCCGCCGAAACCTATTTCGGCGCCGGCGACGTGCGCGTTGTGGAAAGCGCGGCGGGCACGTACCGCGAGGCCGAAGGCAAACCCATTTCACGGTTCGGGTACCGGTTCAAGATCGAGCACCTCGAGCGTCCGCACGTCGCCGTCGTCCGGTACCCCGACGACAAGCGCCGTTTCATGTGCATCAACGACGGCACCTGCTACGACCTTACAACAGGTATTTTCACGGGGTGGGCGCAACCGATCACCAACACGATGCTGGAAGTCCGCGAGGTCTTCTGGTCGCGTTGGCACGATTGCAGCATCGTTCTCATGACGTGGAGCGACGGGGAACCCGCGGCGGCGGCGTCCATCGAGATCTACGAGTTGAACGACTTGCCTGCGTTGAATGTGCCCGGCGATCCGCTCGACGGGTCGCGGCGCGAGTTGGGCGTGCAGTACGAAGACCCTTGCGGTATCGGCGCAGCGGAAGGATCGATGAACCGCGAGGAGTGGATCGACCGTGTCGTGCAGTACATGCGCTACAGCGGCCAAAACCTGCTTGCGTATCCAATGGCGTGGTACGAGGGACCGCAGTTTCCGAGTCAGTTCGAGCCGTCGGACGGGTTCCATACCGTCATTGCAGCCGACCGCAAACAATACGCGGTATGGACGACGAAGCCCGTCGATTGGTATTCGGGGTTGTTTGAGCGATTCGAGAAAGAGGGTCTGCAATTCCAAGGGGCCTTATCGCTGCTGCGGCTTGGGTCGTTGTTGAAGACCATGAACATCGACACGGAGGCCATCAAAGGCGGGGCCGAGACGTACAACAACATGACGTGGAACGACAACGTGCAGGCGAGCACGAACGATTGGACGCCGTTCTACAACGCGGTCAATCTCAACATCGTCGCCGAACAACTCAAAGGGAAGCCGCCCGCGCCGCCCAGCTCGGTGCTGCCGCAGTTGGCCTATGGCGAGCGGTTGGGCCCGGCCAACCACATGGGGGCCATGTTCAATCCGATTCACCCGACGGTGCAGGAAGCCATCATCCGGTTGGCGAAAGAGATCGGCGAGCGCTACGCGAAGTACCCGGCATTCAAAGGCATTTCCTTCAACATGTTCTCGTCGTGCATCTGCTGGTACGGATCGATTCACTTGGGCTACGACGACTACTCGGTCGCGTTGTTCGAGCAAGAGACGGGGATTGGCGTTCCGGTAGATCCGAAGGCCCCGGATCGGTTCTCAAAGCGGTACAACCATCTGACGTATGCGTGTAAGCCTGCGTGGGTCGAGTGGCGCTGCCGGAAGATCCGCGAGTTGTTTGGAAAGATCCACGCGGCGTTGGCCGCATCTCGCCCAGACCTTCGTGTGACGGTGACGCTGTGGGATGAGACGACCGTGCCGGGGACGCTGGGCATGCCTACAACGGCACACCAAATCGGCGCGCGCGCGTCGATGCTCGAATTCTACCGCGAGGCAGGCGTCGACATCACGATGTACAACGACGAGCCGGGCCTCGAAATCGACCGCGCCATGGGCAATCCGCGCGACCGCGGCGGCCACGGGGCGGGGTCCAGCGCGGGTGTCAATTGCGCCATCGAAGATCAAACCATGTACCGCGATTTCGATTTCCTCGATCAAGATGCGATTGACGCGTGCCGTGGCAATGATGTCCCGGGCGCGTTCATCTTCAATTGTTGGGTCGAAGCGTGGGGGAATCATGTATGGTTCGAACCCGAAGCGAACGACCCGAATTTGGAGGCGGTGCGCATGATCGACGGCAAGCCCGCCGACGGCGTGTTGCGCATGAATTCGGAGTATCCGAAAGACGGCTTCTGGTGGGATTCGCAGTTGCGCATTACGCCGCCGTTTCAAGGGGGAGCGCATTTCCTCGAGCCGTACGCGCAAGCCGTCGCGGATCTGGATGCGTGCCGCATCACGCGCGGCGGTTTGTTCATGGACAAGGCCCACAGCGAGCAGGTGCAGCAATTCGCGCGAGCGTATCGCGCGCTGCCTCGCAAGAAGTTCGAGACGCGCGGCGAATCCACGGACCCCGTGGCCCTGCGCACGCGGGTGGACAGCGGACTGAGGTACATCTATCTCGTCAATCGCGAGTACTACCCCGTGACGGTGGACGTTGCATTCAGCGGCGCGCCAGAGGGCATGCGCGATTTGGCAACCGGAGACCTTGTGGAGGCCAACCAATTGTGGAAGCTGGAATTGGGGCCCTACGACTTGCGTGTATTCGGCGTGTCGCCGACGGTGGATGCGCTGAACTTCGCCGCCACTCCGCCTGCGGATATTGCCGCCGCGCTTGTCGCACAGGCCGGAGACGCGTCGCGCGCGTTTGCCGCGGTGCGCGCCGAGGGCAAATCGATTCCGGGCATGGACGACTTGGAGAAGCGCATGCACGCAGCGGTTGAGTCGAAGCGCTACGCGTGGTTGCGGCGGGCGCTTTCCAGCTATATCGTGCGCAAGGCGCTTGCCCTTACCAAAACCTCATAGAGTCCAGCGGATGCCCACCACGGGGACTAATGGAAGCTTCAAGATCCTAAACGCATGGGGGTCGTAAACGTGACTGAAGGAATGCAGCTAAAAAGATCGCAAACGAGAGGCGCACTCTCTTTTGCCGTCGCTCTTTTCGCGTGGGCGGAGACCTTTGTTCTTGTGGGTATCCAGTACTACTGGGCCATCTTCAAGAGTCATCCGCTGTCCACGGAGAACTGGTGGACGGGATTGGCGGCGCTCACGCCGTTTCTGCTGTTGCTGGTCATCGGCATTCCTGCCTGCGCCCTGCGGTTTCGTGTCATCCTCGTGCGGCTCGAGTCGTTGCTGCACCTGACCGCAAGCGCCCTCCTGTTTGTTCTGCTGGCCGTTGTGGCCACACAAGACCCGTTCGATATGCTCGTTCCGTTCACGTGGCCATTTCACCTTTGGGCTATCGCAACGAGCTTTGTCGTGTTGGCCAATCTGGCGCGCCTGCAACGGCAACGCCTCGAATTGCCCGAAGCCGGCCAACCCCCATCGCGATGGGCCCTGGCCACGGTGGCGCTGCTCGTCTGGGGCATCGTTCTAGCTACAGCCGTGGCCTCGAAGTCGCCCGCATGGTGCTGGGCCGTATCCCTCGCCGCGCACGCCCTGATGGCCCCCCGCGCCGCCAGATCGCCGCTCTCCTCCGTGGTCTCCGTCCCCTTGAGGCAACGCGCCGTGCGAGGCGCGGCCGTCATGCTGGAGACCGTCTCGCTCGGCCTCGTCGTATTGCTCGTGTCTCTACAGCTTGCCACAGCGACGCGAATCATGGGCTCGCTCGAAGTGAAGTACCTGGAAGTGTTCCAACCTTTCGTCTCAGTATGGTTTCTTGTGGGCGTGTTGGTAGTGATACTGGCAAAGCGCTTGAAGTTCGCCTGGGTCGCGCATGCCATTGTCGTTGGCATAGCAGCATTCGCCGTCGAACAAGTGGAGCCCACGCTTCCCGCCCTGCTCGGCTATGCCCTCGCGGCCATGTT
>JBHEKO010000147.1:0-8082 GCA_041859475.1 Candidatus Hydrogenedentales bacterium | reverse complement strand
GACCTGTGGCAACATCACGATGGCACCTATGTGGGCGCGGGGGAGAACCTACGCGACTTGAAAGACAATGGCGTGGACCATCTCGCGCTCATCTCGCATGTCTGGCAATGCTACGGCTACGACGTGAAGCTCCCCGACCATCTGCCTGCAAATCAGCAGTTTGGCGGCGACGAAGGCATGATAGAATTCGGCAAGGCCGCGAACGAGTGCGGGTACGTGTGGTCGCTTCACGAGAACTACACCGACCTCTATCCCGATGCGCCTTCCTATGACGAATCCGCGCGCGCGCTGAACTCGGATGGGTCGCCCGTGTTGGGATGGTACAACGCGGGCACCAAGGTGCAGGCTCTTGCGATCAAGAGCAACCGTTCGCTGGGATTCGCGAGACAGAACTCGCCGGAGATTCACGCGCGGTTCGGAACCAATGCCGCGTATCTCGACGTGCACACGTGCGTGCCGCCGTGGCATGCGCTCGACCACGATGCCACGCAGCCTTTAGCGGCGATGGCGCGGCTCAAATACGAGAAACACGCGGAGTTGTTTCAGTATGAGCGCAATACCCACGGCGGCCCAGTGTTCGGAGAAGGCAATTACCAATTCTTCTGGGCGGGGCTGTTCGACGGCGCGGAGGCGCAAGTGAGCGGGGGAGAGGATCACGCGCCGCTTCTCGATTTCGATTTGTTGAAGATCCACCCGCAGATGGTGAACCACGGTATGGGATATTACGAGCGTTGGTTCCGCCGCGGCTATGACCATCAGTGGGGCTATGACACGGGCACGGCGGAACAGGTGGACAAGTACCGTGCGCAAGAAGTTGCATATGGGCATGCGGGATTCATCGGCGCGGCCCAGACCGACAACGTGCAGTGGGTGGCGAAAGAGCATCACATGATGCACCCGATCCAACGCCTCATGAACACCGCGAAGCCCACGTCAATCCTCTATGAAGTGAACGGGCGCATGGTTCCGATCGGCGTTGCGCTGGTCGCGGACCAACGCGCGCGCCAGCACATTGTCTACGACTCGGGGCTGAAGGTGTGGGTGAATTGGGCGACGGAGCCGTGGCCGGTTGAAGGGCGTGTGCTGCCGCAGTGGGGCTTTCTTGCGCTCGGACCGGACACCGAAGTGCAGACCGTGTTGAAAGAGGGCGCATTTGCTGACTACGCGGAATGTCCGGATTTCGTCTTCGCGGATGCGCGCACGTCGTTCACTATGCCCTACGTTCACAACGGAAAGGACATCGAGCCGAAGCTGAAGTCGTTTGAGTGGCTCGGCGGAAATAAGGTTCGAGTGAGCTACGAGTGGGTGGTAAACGATTCGTTGGAAGCCGACTATGCGTGCTTTGTCTACTTCACGACGCCGCTGATCAGTACGGCGGATTCAATCGCATTTCAACAGGACCACGGACTGCCGAAACCGACGACGCAATGGCAGCGCGGCGAGACCATCGTGGATGGTCCTTATGACATCACTATCCCCGATGCGCCACTCGCCGAGTACAACATAACCATCGGCCTGCATAAACAAGGCGACAGGGCTCCGCTGAAAGGAGTATCGTCTTCGGGCAATCGCATTCTGATCGGCAAACTGCTCTTGCAACGCGACGGCACGTCGGTTACTGGCGTTCAATTGGGCGACATAGCCGCCGATGCCGCGGCGGCTAGCAAAGATAAGGCGGACTTCGCCGCGCACATGAATCCCGAGGGAACGTGGGTCGACTTCGGAAAGATGGCCACCGACGGTTCCGTAAAGGTGGAGCGAAAGGGTCGCGAACTCACCCTCTTTCCATACCCGCGAGGCAAGTCATTCACCGTTGCGCTGGACCTCAAAAAGCTGCTGCCCGGTGTGAGCGCTGCCCCTGAAAAGGCGCGCGTGACGGCATTGGCGGAACGGACCTTGGAGGAACTTGGCGACATCCCCTGTGAGGTTCGAGAGGGACGACTTGTGTTTTCCGTGGGGCTGCAAAAAGCAGGGCGGTACAGAGTTCTGTTGGGAGACTGAGCCTCGCGCCGCGCAACCCCACACGTGCTGACGGTGTCAACTTCTCGGTAGTGCGCTCTGCTGTGCGAGAGTACGGCGGGCCTGACGCGCGGTCTTCAAGATGCGATAGATGAAGCGCGGGTTCCCGAAGAGGTAGCGCGTCCAAAGACGCGTAGGTTCGCGCCACAGACGATGCAGCCATTGCAGGCCGATTCTACGCATGAATGGCGGGGCTTCGTGCATGGTGCCCGCGAGTATGCGAATGGTTCCCGCGCCGATTCCCCACACAATGGCACGCGGGCAGCGTGCGCGCGCAATCGCGCAAATCCGTTCGGTTCGGGGCGTCCCCATTCCCACGTAGATGAAATCGACCGGCGCCATCGTGCGGAACAATTCGTCGTACTCCTCGTCGCGGAGATACCCGGAGTACGTCTTTCGGATCCGGCAGTGGGTTGAACTCCGATCGATAACGGTGGCGGCAGCGCGTGCTTCTTCGCGGCTGACCCCGATGAGAATGCCTTCGTTCCCCCGGAATGCAGTGCTGTTGAAAAACGCGCGAAACGCCTCGGTCATATTGCATCGTTCGGCTACCTCGGTGCGCCACAATCGCGCAAGCCATACAACGCCCATTCCGTCGGCGGCGACAATGCGCGCGTCGTTTAAGCTTTCGCGGAGGCTACCGTCTTCGTGGGCAAGGTTGTAGATGTGCGCGTTCAAACAGAGCACCGTTCTCGGCTGCACCGAAGGGTTGTCCATCAGGTACTGGATTTCGTCGAGAAGTTGCCGAATGGTGTGGGTCGAACATTTCACGCCGCCCATGTCGAAGTGCGCGGGAACGCACGGCGAGACTCCAAGCGCACTTTCGTTATTCTTGCCCGGTATTTTCTTCATGATCGATGCCCAGCCAGCATGCACGCGCTCGTTAGCCGCAGGCACGACCTTGGAAGACGCTCTGGCGACTTCAACTCCATCACGGTATTCCCATTCCTTGCTGTTGCCGCGCGTCGACGACCCGCTCCCCGCTGGTCGCGGAGCGATAGGCGCTCATGAGCCGCCGGTAGTACGCGCCGGCCGTGTAAAGCTCCCGCGCCTTCTTGCGTCCTTGAGCGCCGAGCGTTCCGCACAGCATCGGCGAATTCCACAGTGCCGCCATCTTGACGGCCAAATCGCGCGCGTTGCCTGGCTCGAAGACGAGTCCCGTTTCGCCGTCCTCTACGAGTTCGGGAAGCGCGCCACTTCGCGCCGCAATCACCGGAAGACCGTGCATCATGGCCTCCGCGGCAACGAGCCCGAAGACTTCGCACCAACGGCTCGGCACGACGACAAACCGTGCGCCTCGATAGAAGCGAGCCAACTCTCGCGGGTTCAGATGACCCCGGACACACACCGTATCCGGGATGGTCTCCGATAACTCGCCTCCTGCGATATGCACGGGCAACCCCGTTAGTCTGGCGGCCTCCAGCAACGTGTCGACGCCTTTCTCCGGGGCCATGCGCCCCGCGTACGCGATGTATGCGCCTTTGCAGGGATCGACCGGATCCTCGACGGCGGCTACGGTATTCGCGATCACGACGAATCGTTCCTCGGGAAACCCCGCCGCAACGAGCTGGTCGCGCACGAAGGTGCTGGGAGCGATGAAGAGGGAAACGTTGTTCTTATACAGACCGAAGAGTCTCGCTACTCCGCTGCGGGCCGCATAAGCCACGCTTTCAAGAATGTTGCCTCGGCAGTTCTTCACGGCGCACCAATAGGCTGCGCCTTGCGCGCACCGGTCACAACGCTTGCCGTTATGAAGATGGGTGGCGACAGGACACGTGAGCCGGAAGTCGTGACAGGTCATGACCACGGGTATGCCCGAGTGCGCACAGTCTTCGAGAACCCAAGGAGAATGAAAGGGGTAGAGTTCGTGCACATGTACGATGTCCGGGGTGAAACTGCGAATGGTCTCGCGCATTTCGGCGCGCGCCCGCGGCGAGTAGATCCCGCGCGCAAAGGCCTCCGCCTTTCCCTTGAGCGTCCCCTGCAGACTGCGGCTGTCGTGGGACATCAAGAGCACATAGTGGTTCTCGCTTCGCAGCAACTCCGTCGTGGTCTGCGCGATGAAATCGGAGCCTCCGCCGTGGCGGTGCCAGTTTGTAATCTGAACTATGCGCATGACTGCTTCATCCCCGAGGATTGGTCTCTGGGAACAGCGACCGTTCGCTACGGAAGGCCAAGGCCGCACGGGCGCCTTCGCGTGGAGAGGCCTGCGTTGCGGCGCTCAGCGCGCTACGCGCGTAGGCCAAGGCTCGGTAAATCTGGCAGCGGCGGGCCAGCGTGTGGGGTTTGCTCCCGCGCAATCGCGCCGCAACGAACAGGGGTGCATGAATGGCGAATGCATGAGTCGTGCGAAGCAATGCCGCGGCGACTGTCCGTGCGCGGCCCCACTCTCGCAAGTCGCGGCACGCGAAACACGCTCCGCCTCGCATCGCCGTCCAGATGAGGTAAGGAGCTTCTGTTCGATACGAAGGGATGATGTGTCTGGCCAGGGAGTGCGGCGTATACCACGTCTGAAGTCCCGCCGCGCGCACACGCATGAAGAACTCGGTGTCTTCGCCGCCTTCGGTGAGGTCTTCGTCGAATCCCCCCACGCGCGCAAAGACCGCCCGCTCTATCAGCACGGTGCCGGTGCACAGAAGGTCGGCCCGTCCGCACAAGCGGGGCGCCTTCTCTATTGGAATCTCGCCCAAGTAGAGACGAATGATTGAAGGCATGGCCGCTCGCTCGTGTGCAGGCAAGTCGAGCACGCGGGCTCCGCCCACGCAGGCCGCGCCGGTGGCCAAACGTGTTTGCCAGAGTTCAAGCAGCCAATTGGGGTCCGCGAGTTGGTCATCGTCGAAGAACGCGACGAAATCGCCCTTGGCTTCCAGGACGCCGCAGTTACGGGCGGCGGCGATGCCTGCTCCCGTTGCGCGCGCTACACGCAACGGCGCCGTCGTGCGGGTTTGAAGGCCCTTCAGGATTGCAGGCGTGTCGTCGGTGGACGCATCGTCGATCACGACGATTTCGTACACAAAAGCGTTCGCTGTGTTCAAATGGAAGAGGGACTCCACGGCGCGGTACAGCAAGGCGGCACGGTTGTACGTGCACACGATTACGCTTATGTCGATCCCGGTGTTCATTTGCGGCATTCGTCCTGATGTTCTTTGATGACTATCCCGCTGCCGCCTCGCGACGCGTCGCCCACTCCTCCGAAAAGGCCAGCACGGGATCGCGTCCTATGGAGAAGTAGTCGAATCCAAGCATTCGCATAAGGTCGGTCGAGTACACATTGCGTCCGTCGAATATGACCGGCGAATTCAGCAATGTCTTCATGCGGTCGAAGTCGGGGTTCTTGAAGTAGGACCACTCCGTTACGAGCAGAAGCGCGTCCGCGCCGCGCAATGCGTCGAAACTGTCGTCGCTGTAGACGAGGGCGTCCCCGCGAGGTCCCAAGTAACGCTGCGCTTCGTGCATGGCTTTCGGATCGTATGCCCGTACGGTGGCGCCTGCTTTCAGCAGTGCGTCGATGATCAGGAGGGACGGAGCTTCGCGGACGTCATCGGTCTCGGGCTTGAATGCAAGCCCCCATATCGCGAAAGTGCGTCCCGCGAGGTTTTCGCCGAAATACTGAACGACTTTGCGAAGAAGCGCCTGCTTCTGGATAGCGTTCACCGATTCCACCGCGGTGAGTATTTCCGGAGTGTATCCCACACCGCGCGCCGTGCTGGCCAAGGCCTGCACATCCTTCGGGAAGCAGGAGCCGCCGTAGCCGATGCCGGGAAAGATGAACTGATAGCCGATGCGATGGTCCGCGCCGATTCCATTGCGTACGTGCTCCACGTCCGCGCCGACGCGCTCGCATATCGCTGCAACCTCATTAATGAAGGATATCTTCAGCGCGAGCATGGCGTTCGCCGCATACTTCGTCATCTCGGCGGACGTGGTGTCCATGCACAGCACCGGATGACCATCGCGGATGAAGCTGGTATATAGCTCCTTCATGAGGGCCTCCGTGCGGCAATCGCTGCAGCCGATCACGATACGGTCGGGGCTCATGAAATCGTCGATGGCGCACCCTTCGCGCAGGAATTCCGGGTTCGATACGACATCGAAATCGTAGCCTGCTTTACGATCCTTGAGCGCGCCTTCGATCCGCTTGTATACCTTCTCCACGGTGCCGACGGGTACGGTGGACTTGTTCACGACGATCTTGTAGCCATTCATGAACTCGCCCACGGAACGCGCCGCCGCGAGTACGTATTTGAGGTCCGCGGTGCCATCCTCCATCGGCGGCGTTCCCACCGCGATGAAGATGAAGAGGGCACGCTCAACGGCGGCTTTGAGATCGGTCGTAAACGAAAGGCGGCCTTGCGCGACGTTCGTCGCTACCATCTCGTCCAGGCCAGGTTCGTAGATGGGGATTTCCCCGGCGTTCAACGCATCGATCTTCGCCTTGTTGATATCGACGCACGTCACGTCGTGTCCAACTTCGCTGAAACAGGTCCCGGTTACAAGTCCGACGTAGCCGGTTCCGATGACGGTGATTCGCATGGCTCTTTTCCTTTGTCAGTGTCTCGCGCCGGCGCGCGTGGTGCCGAGTGGCGCAAGCGTGGCGAAATTGCCACGTCCGTCCTGCAGCGGACCTAAGTGTCCTTCAATCAGGTCGTAGTACCAGGATTCCAGAGAGACAATCAGCTTCTCCCACGCGAAGTAATTCTCTGCGACACGTCGCGCCTCAACGCCAATTTGCCGAGCGCGCTCCGGGTCCGACAAGAGGCTCCACGCGGCGTCTGCCATTGCCTCGGGCGTTTCATCGGTCAGAACTCCAACGCTGTGCTGCTCAAAGAGCCGCTTCACCTCGCCGACTGGATTGGAAACCGTTGGGCGACCAATGCACATGTAGTCGCCGACTTTGTTGGGCCATCTTCCGACATTGCTGACTTTGTTCGCGTAGGGCATCAAGAAGACATCGGCTGCGGCGAGGCAGTTGGGCAGGTCCCGGTACGAGACGGGACCAAGGGCCTTGATGTTTCTCAGGGAACTTGCTTGCGACACCCGCGCCCGAGCGTCATGCCCGGTGGGGCCTATCAGTAGCAGAACGACTCTCGGATCGCGTTGGAGGAGCCGTTCGAATGCGCCGATTGCCATGGTCAAGTCGATGAGGACATCCAGCCCGGAGAAACAGACGACCGGTGTATTGGGGGGGATACCCAAGCGCGCTTTGCTTTCTCCGTTCGAGGGTACAGTCGAGAATGTGCGCATGTTGGCTCCACCCGGGACAATCAGGCATCGGTGCTTAGGCATTCCAAGTCCCTTTGCCCTCTCGACCAGCGCGTGCGATATCGCCGTGAGCCCGTCAAGCTTTGTGCGGTACGACTCCTCGAAGAAGACCTCAATCCAACTGAACAACGCCTTGTACCACCAAGGCCTTCGCTCCTTGATTAAACCGCCACGTCCCCACCAATCGATCCAGTCGCTTACGATGGGAATGCCCTTGGCTCTAGCAAATGCGAGCGCGGGCCAGACCACGGCGAGCCGGGTGTCGAGACAATGAATAATGTCGTAAGGCTTGTTCTCGCGTAGAAGAAACGAGTGCCTCCGAAACGCACAAACCGGATCCCATCCTTGGCGCAACGCGCCAAAGAGCAGGTCGGGGCTTTCGATAATCCGGAATCCGTCCACATGCTCGATCCGTGTCCGCCAGCGTTCGGTATCGGCGTGACACATCACATCCACGTCGTGCCCCCGCTCGGCGAGCTCGTGCGCCCACGGATGCGCGCGGAAATTGATCTTGAATCTCCGGTGATTGGAGACCAAGAGGATCCGCAAGGGTCTATCCGTCGTAGCGCGTGTCATGCGGTCGCCGCCTCCGCGCGATGCGTGTTCGCCTCATAGACTTCGCGAAGAATCGCCGGCACGTCGTACGTGATCTTCCATTCCGGAAAATGCGCCTCGAATTTCTGCAGGCCGGATACCCACCAGATGTGGTCGCCGATGCGGTTCTCTTCCACGTAGACCGTCCGCATGCGCTTCCCGCTTATCGTTTCGCAGAGCGCGATGGCCTCGTTCATGGAGCAATTG
>JBHEKO010000089.1:0-14853 GCA_041859475.1 Candidatus Hydrogenedentales bacterium | reverse complement strand
ACGTTTGTGGTCGACGCGACGCCGCCGCTGGGCTCGCCGTTGTGCGGAGGCGCGGTTGAACCCGCGATTGCGGTAGACGATCCTTTGAGCGCGCGCGGCATCGCGATAATGCCTGAAGGTCAGGCGCCGATCGTGTTGTGTTCAGTCGATTGGGTGGGCATAGGCAACAGCGGCCACGATGCGTGGCGGCAGGCGCTGGCCGAGGCTGCGGGAACGACCATTGACCGCGTGAGCGTGCACACGGTTCACCAGCACGACGCGCCTGCGTGCGATTTCGCGAACGCGGATTTGCTGGCGGCGAATGGGTTGGCCGGGAAATCATTCAACGTGGAATTCGCGCGCGACACGATCGCCAGGGCGGCGGCCGCGTTGAGCGAGGCCATGAAGACTCCGAAGCCGGTAAATCAGGTGGGCGTGGGCCAAGCCAAGGTGGAGATGGTGGCGTCGAACCGGCGGGTGTTGGGACCGGACGGGAAGGTGTTGCACACGCGTTGGACGGCTACGAAGGACCCGGTGGCGCGCGAGTTCCCCGAGGGGACGATAGACCCGATGACGCGGGCCATCAGCTTTTGGGATGGCGACAAGCCGGTGGCCGTGCTGACGTACTACGCGACGCATCCGCAGAGTCATTACGGGAAGGGGCACGTGAGCGCGGATATTCCGGGGCTTGCGCGGGCGGCGCGCGAGGCGGAGGTGCCGGAGGCGGTGCACATTCATTTTAATGGCGCGGGCGGCAATGTCACGGCGGGTAAGTACAACGATGGCGCTCCGGAGAACAAGCCAGTGCTCGTGGGGCGGCTTGCGGAAGGCATGAAGAAGGCGTGGGAAGCGACAACGAAGACTCCGTTGACGGCTGCGGACATCACGTGGGAAACGAAAGACGTGACGCTTCCCGTGCGAGCAGAATTGAACCAAGAGGCCGAGACGAAGCGCCTCACCGACCCGAACGCGGACCAAGGCGAACGAATGAGGGCGGCCGATGTGTTGGCGTGGATTCAGAGCCAGATGGCCGGGAGCAAGATCACGTTGGGCAAACTGACCGTGGGACCGGCCGTGGTATTGCACATGCCGGGCGAGTTGTTTGTCGAGTACCAACTCGCCGCGCAAGAGATGAAGAAGGACGCGACGGTCTGCATGGCCGCGTATGGCAACTATGGCCCCGGGTACATTTGCACCGCAATCGCGTACACGCAGGGCGGGTATGAAGATGGACCCTACGCGTCGATGACGGCCCCGGAAGTGGAGCCTGTGTTGATGGATGCGATGCGGGAGTTGTTGAAGTAAGGGGAAGTGGACGAGGTGGGCCTCGTGGACTCACTCGGAGAGGGACTTATTGGGCTGCCCAAAGCAGTTTAAGGGGGCTCTGAGGGGGAGCGAGGCATGAAGTTGCGGAGGGACTCAATGGCTGGGCATATGCTGTGGTCTGTTTGCTTGGCATTGGTTTATGTCGCGGGAGTGGGAGCGCAGGATGCTCCGTTCTATGCGGACAAGTCGACCGTGCTTGTGTACAAGGACCCCGCGGGTGTGGAGCATCCGGTTGCGTCGGCGGCGGATTGGGCGATACGCCGCGAGCATATCGTCAAGAACATGCAGCTTGTAATGGGAAACTTGCCGGGGGACGAGGCGAGAGTGCCCCTGGACCCGCAGGTGATCGAAGAAGTGGAGTTGCCCGAGTTCGTCCGCAAGAAGATGACGATTGCGGTGGAGAAGGGGGACCGGCTTCCGTTCTATGTCCTGATTCCAAAGAACCGCAAGGGCAAGATGCCGGCGATGCTGTGCCTTCATCCCACGATTCCGATAGGTGGAGGGGAGCCGGCAGGGCTTGGCGACCGCAAGTCGCGGCAGTACGCGTTAGAACTTGCGAAGCGGGGCTATGTCGCATTGTCGCCGGACTATCCGGGGTTTGGCGAGTACAAGATTGACGTGTATGCGATGGGTTACCCGAGCGCGACGATGAAGGGGATATGGAATCACATGCGTTGCATGGACTATCTGCAGTCGTTACCCGAGGTGGATCCCGAACGCATCGGGGTCATCGGTCATTCGTTGGGGGGACACAATTCGTTGTTCGTGTCCGTGTTTGATCGGCGCCTGAAAGTGGCGGTCACGAGTTCGGGATTCTGTACATTTGGCAAATACTATGCGGGCGATCTTACGGGGTGGACGCACAAGGGGTACATGCCGCGAATAGCGGACGTGTATGGGAAAGACCCAAAGAAGATGCCGTTCGATTTCACGGAGATTCTTGCGGCGATTGCGCCGAGGGCGGTGTTCATCAATGCGCCATTGCGTGACGACAATTTCGATGTGAATGGTGTCAATGAGTGTCTGGAAGCGGCGAAGCCAGTGTTCGCGATCTTGAACGCTTCGCAGAACCTGAAGGCGATACATCCGGACACGCCCCACGATTTTTCGGATGACGCGCGTGCGGCCGCGTATGATTTTGTAGACACCGTGCTGAAGCCGTAGACGGAACGCGAAGATGAAGACGAAGATTAAGATAAAGACGAAGAGCCGGCTGGAAGCCAGCGTTACAGAAGATGACATGTCGGCTGGAAGCCAGCGTTACGGAAGATGGGGGTATGGATGCGATGAATGACAGCAAGGTGAGCCGCAGAAGATTCCTGGGGGACGCGACGCGTGGCGCGGCGGGTATTGCAGTGGGGGCTTCGCTTGCACAGGTAGCGGTGGCTCAGGATGCGACGGCACCCGCTGTCGAGGGGAAGTTCATCGACGTCCATACGCACGTTGGGCAACCGTGGGGCAATCGGAAACCGCTGAGCGGCGAGGACCTCCTTCGCTGGATGGATTCGCAGGGAATCACACATGCGGTTGTCCTTTCGCTCATCTCGCCAGAGTCGTTCGATTATGTCGTGTCGGTGGATTTTACACTGAAAGAGACGGCGGCGCACCGGGATCGGTTGATACCGTATTGCACGATCGACCCGCGCACCGAGGAGCACAATACGGTCGAGAAGAAAGTGAAGATGCTCCAGAAGTACGTGGACGCGGGGGCGAAGGGTTTTGGCGAGCACAAATGCGGGACGCCGATAGACGAGCCGCGGAGTTTGGAGATCTATGCGGCGTGTTCGGAATTGAAGCTGCCGATCCTCTTTCATATGGACAACATTCGCAACACGGATACGCCGGGCTTGCCGGGACTGGCGAAGGCTTTGGAGAGCGCACCGGATGCGACCTTCATTGGGCATGCCCAAGGCTGGTGGGCCTCAATCAGCGGGGATATGACGCAGGATATGTTTGGAATTTATCCCTCGGGGAAGGTTGCTCCGGGTGGCGCCATCGACACGCTGATGGACAAGTATCCGAACTTGTATGGCGACCTTTCGGCGGGAAGCGGGGCAAACGCGCTGAAGCGCGATCCCGAATTCGGGAGGGAGTTCTTGATCAGGCGTCAAGACCGGCTGATGTTCGGAACGGATTACCTGGCTCCCGATCGGGTTATTCCTCAGTTTGAAGTGCTTGGTCAAATCGACTTGCCCGAGGATGTGCGGCGGAAGATTTATCGAGACAATGCGCGCCGTGTTCTGGGGCTTGGATAGGAGTTACCGTCATGCGCCTTGGTGTCATCTGTTTCGCGGTCTTTTTAGCATCTGCCTTCAACGTAGCGCGCGCCGAAGAGCCCGTGCCCGATAAGACCGTCGTCCTTACGTTCGACGATGCCGTTAAATCCCACCTCAACTTCGTTGCGCCGTTGCTGAAGGAATACGGGTTTGGCGCGACCTTCTTTGTTTGCCACCTGTGGATGAGCGACACCGAGAACTCCTTGTCGTGGAGCGAGATCGCCGAAATCGACAAGATGGGATTCGAGATTGGGAATCACTCCTGGACGCATCCGAACTTCGCGGTGCCTGCGACGGCGGCGCGCATTGCGGGCGAGTTGGCGCTGGTGGAAAACGAACTCACGAAGGTGGGCGTGGCCAAACCGGTGAGCTTCGCGTGGACCGGAAATGGGTTCGGGCCGGAGGCGGTGCAGCGGTTGCGGGCATTGGGATACCGCTTCGCGCGGCGCGGCATGCAACCGGAAGTCGAATATGGCAAGTTGGAACCGGGGCCTCTGTACGACCCGCGAACGCATGACCCGCTCCTAATTCCCACCTCGCGAGACGGTTATCCCGAGTGCACGCTAGATGACGTGAAGCGCGTGGTGGAACAGGCGCGCGATGGGCGCATTGCAGTCTTGCAGTTTCACGGCGTGCCTGACGTGGCGCACCCGTGGGTCAATACTCCGCCGGAGCGCATGCGCGAATACCTTCAGTTCCTTAGGGATGGCGGATACCATGTGATTGCGTTGCGCGACGTGGCGAAGTACATACCTTCTTCGTTGCCGCCCGATCCGATGGCCGAGGTGCGGTATCCGGCGTTGGAGGGCGAGAAGCTCAAAATGCCGCCGGAAGTTGCGGCGACGCGTGCGGACCTTGCGTATTGGCTGGACAACATGCTGGTTCAGCACGGCTACACGATGGAAGAGGCGGCTGAGGTCAGTTGGCTGGCGCCGGATGAAGTGAAGCAGAAGGCGGCGGATTTGGGCATTGCTGTCGATGCCTCGAAAGAGAGTACGCCTCAGAGCACTGTTCGTGTGTTGCCGTATCCGGGCGGACGGCATCCGAGGATTGGGTTCCTGGAAGGGGCCATCGATCCACAGCGCGGGACAAAGGCGAGCTTTTTTCTTCCGTGGTCTCCGAGGGATTACGTGGTTCTCGATCTTCCCGAGGCAATCTTCAGCAACCTCGGGTTGGTCTTTCTTGCGCACACGCACGTGCCCACGATTTGGAACGAGCAGAACGTTCTAATCGACAACGTGGATTGGATACGCGAGGCGCCGGGTACGTTGCGCATGGAGCGCACGCTGCCGAACGGGATTCGGTTTGGTTCCTCTATCGTGCCTGACAAGCAGGGCGCGGATTTGGAGCTTTGGTTGGAGAATGGAACGAAGGAGCCGCTGACGGGAATGCGGACGCAGATTTGCCTGATGCTGAAGGGGGCGCCGGGGTTCAATGGGCTGTCGCAAGAACGAAAGACCTATGAGGGAACCGCGGCGGCGGTGGGGTCGGATGACGGAAAGCGGTTCATATGCGTGGCGTTTGACAGTTGCCGGCGTAGTTGGGGGAATGAGAAGGTGCCGTGTATTCACGCTGACCCCGTGCTGCCCGAAGCTGCGCCCGGAGAGCGGGTCGCTGTGAAGGGGCGGATCTGGTTTTACGAGGGGGGAGAGATCGAGCGGGAGTTGCAGAGGATGGCGAAGGAAAGGGGCCTGAGAGAACAGAAGGAGAAGAAGGACTGAGGAATTGCGTGGAGGCAGGGCACTCCACAGGTCCCCTATAGCCACGGGTAGCTCAGGCCCCGCGGCGTTGACCACACTCTCTACTGGTTTAACGAACGCGACGTGAGCGTCACTTCGCCGGAGCGCTGATTGCCCCGAGTGCGATCTGTAGCGCTTCCGTAATCGGCGGTTCCGCGCCGGGTTCCACCCAGCACCAGGATTCTTCGTTGTAACCTTCGGTTGATGCGACGGCTGACGGAATATAGCCGGGCGCACATTCGCCGAATCCGGCTGCGAGTACCGGCGCATTCGGGCTGAATCCCTGTGCCATGATTTGATACTGGACGAAGGACTCGCCGGGCAGCACGACAAACTTGGCCTTGCCGAAATCGGCGACGGGCACATCGATAGGCTGGCCAGCCGCAACGCGTTTGCGCCAACTGAGGTTCATGGCGGCGAGGTTGCGTTGAAATGTTTTGGCGGTGGCGTCGGCAACCGTCTTCTTCGAATCTTCTTCCGAGTACCCGCCGAAATTCTTGGGAACAAGATTCAATGGCGCAACGCGAAAAGCAATCTTCTCCAGCGGATAACGCTGCGTGTTCTCCCATGCCTTCACCATGCCTTGGTGCATCTTCTCCGCCAAGACAGGACGATTGTCCGGGTTGCCATCGTTGAACTTGCCCGCGGTGGTGTCGCCACTGCACCCCGAGAAATAGATCTGGAACACATCGGGCATGTCCGCCTGACGCATGGCGCGGGCCATGCCGACGAAATCCGCCGAGACGCCGCCCTTTCCGTAGTAACTCATGGGATGCGTCGAGTACGCGCTGAGCGCGGCCAGCGGAGTGTCGCCGTTCCAGAAGCTGAGGGTCTTCAGATAGGGATCGATAATGCCCTCGGGCAGCGCGCGCAAATTGGGATCGGCAGTCGCGCTCCCGCGACCGTAGGTGACGTTACCATCGGGAGATACTACACGGCGGTTGGAAGTGACACCTTCGACTTTTGCCACTCCGATGCCGTAGTGCGTGACAGGCTTGGGATTCTTGAGGGCTTCCTTCATAGCTTCGGCCACGCGCGCGACGCAGTCCTTTGCGAAGGCGACATCGCACAGGGATTTCTCCAGACCTACCTCGTCGAGGAGGCGCTGGGCTTCATAGTCGACCACGGGGGCATCGTGCTGGTGGACGCTCGTCATGAGGACACACTCGCGAGACGTACCGGCGGCTTCGGCGAGCGCGCTACGCCAATGATCATAGGCATCGTTGCGCACTTCGCACCAATCGAGCGCGAGAAAGACGAGGGGCTTTTCCCCGCCGAGAAGGACGACGCCGTTGGCATAGAGGGGATCGACGATCTCTATTGCGGGGGAGATGCCGCCGCCCATGCACGCATGCCCGAGGGGAATGGTTATATCGGTGCGGAAGGTCGCAAGCTGGTATTGTGCGGTACCGGCGGCAAACGCCGGGATGCAGCCCAAACAGAAACAGACAACTGTTGCCCATCGAGTCATGCGAAGTGCGCGTAACATGCGAATCCCCCCTTAACTTGGAGCCTGTCCAGTACGTGCGATGCGAGAAATGACTGTTGGATTATAGGGCGCAGTATCGACAAATTCGACTGTTACCATGGTCGTCAGTGCCGGAGGATTGCCGCGGACCAGCCCTCGGCAATTCGTAGTTCGGTGAAACGTGCGCCGTTCTGGACCGACTCGGACACCTTGAAATCCGGGACTTCGCGGCTCGTGTCGTCGAACACATGCACTTCGTGCGTACTCATATCGCCCCACCCGAAGAGCCCGCTGCGGTTGGTGAGGATGCGCTCTTTACCGATGATGTATCCCTCGTGCAATTCCAGGGGAGTAATCGGGTACATGTAACTTGTGATATGCGGATGCGTCGGGATTACGTTCATGTCGTTGTACCAATGATAGACGCAACCGAAGTCGAGCGCGGAGAGGAGAATGCCGTAGGCATCCAGCTCGCTACGCTCGGTCAGGTGATCGCCCAACGCAATCGGCGAGTACAGATGCGCCTGCGTGCAGTTGGTGATGCTGCCGGTCTCCACGAAACAGGGAAATTGCAGGGCCGCCATTGCGCGCGTGTAGGGCGGCCCGTTGCCGATGAGCGATCCCTTTGAGAGGATGCGCTTCGCGAGATCCAATCGCCACGGTTCGGAGAGCAGGGTGGCCGATGACTTGAGGCGGCTGACGGTCATGCTTGTTGGATCGATGTCGCCGGAGAAGCCATCCCACGGCTCGCCGTAGTGGTAAAGCCAACGGCTATATTCGTGTTCGTCCCAATAGACACCGTCCGCCCCGATTGGTCCGAGGATTGCATCGACATCTTTCGCGATTTCAACACCATACGAATTGGTTTTCGTGGGGATGTAGATCCGTTGCGATGCCTCGCCGTAGTCGGCCTGCTTGCCGTCTGTGCTGAGGAGGCGCGCATCGGGGAAGAGGGTGGAGCCATCCTCCCTTACATCGAGGAAGCAATGGAAGTACACGAGATACTTTCGATTTGGCTCCAGGCGGCGCCAGCGTGCGAACGAATCGCGGAAGCTCGTGAAATCAAGGTCCTTGAATATCGTGCCGTGCGGGAACTGACCATTGTAGGTTGGGTGGCCGCACGCGCAAACGTACTTCGGATCCTTGAAACGAATGAAGTCCGCGACCTGTTGATCGGACCATACGTCCGTGAGCGGGCCGTTGCGCAAGAACGCGAAACCACCGTCGATGGTGAAGTTTGCGTTCATAAGACGGCGCGCGACATTGAGGAAGGCCCAGTAGTCCGCCGCGGGGGTAGGTACGATGGCCCATTCGGACGTATACGTGGCTCCGGGTGCTATGACGAGATTGTTGTCGGCGAGGCCTATCGTGCCAGCGAGCGCGAAGGCGGTTGCGTGCAAGCGAAACACGTCGTCGAGGGGCAGGAGACCCAGAGCCGCGCGCGAATTGCCCGCGCAGACAGTCGGGTTCGCGGGCTGGGAGATGCTGCCGGACTTGTCGAGTTGGTCGAGGCCGCCGAGCCATACGCGCTCGATTCCTTCGCCGATTGCGCATTCGTGGCGGTGCATAATCGCGAGGGGCTTATCCGTGCGATTCGTGAAGGTGTCGTGTACGACGATTGCTTCGGACTGCTTCTTCACGGCGCGAGTGTGATCGAAGAAGTCGTTTCCGCCCGTAGCCCAACCGGGGCGCGGCGTGGAGAAGCGCGTCGTGACGCGATAGGTTGTGTCGCCCACGGTAATGTCGAGCGCACAATCCGGCTGCTCCGTGACGGTGAACGCCGTCTCGTGCGTCGCATTTGGTTGAATGACCGGCAATGGACCGGTGGGTGGGCCGGCCTTTGCGCGCACGCCTTCGGCGTGCTTGCGAAAGACAATGTGTGCGCCTGCGGCAACGAGAACCAACTCCGGTGTGCCGGTATTCGCAACCGCAAGCTCGTTCTTGCCCGTTTGCAGAAGGTCGGTCACACGCAACTCGAAATGGCACGCAGGATACTTGTCCACGAGCCCGTAGTGTGGGTCGCTTTCCGTCGCCTCGAAATCGGGGCTATAGAACATGACGATGCGTTCGCCGGCCCCAAGGGAGTAGATGTCGCCTCCGCGCGCCTTGGCCCGCTGCGGTTTGTTGAGCATGCGCGTCGACTCGACGGGCTTGCCATTGAGGCGCAGGGCGAGCGCGGGATTACACCCCGCTACCTTGTCGAATTGCATGCGCGCTTTGAAGACAAGAACGGCTTCGAGACCTTCGGGGACCGGTGGCGCATCGAACGCAAGGGTCTCTTCCTTGCCTCCGGAGACCTCGATATTGTCGAAGACAGGCGTCCCTTCGAGGGAACCTTGAGGCTTGCCGTCCGTGCCAGCGAGAGCACCGGCAATCAGGCGTGTGCGTGAGATTTCCCAAGGACGCGAATCCGAGGTCATCATCGAATCTTGCTGGGGGTCGTTCGCATCGCAATCGGAGATCGCCACTTCAAACGCCAATGCGGCGCCTTCGGCGGGGCTGAATCCCTCGAACGCAGACCACGGAATGGCGGCCTCGATGGCGTATCCGTTTGCGGTGCGCACGGCCGCGATGATCGCCCCTGCAAGTGGAACGCCCTGGGGGTGATAGACGTAGAACTCGGGCTTGGTGTCGAGGAGGGGATCGCCCGTGGAGGCAAGGCTGCCCGGACTCAGGGCGATTTGGTATTGGCCTCCGTCAAAGGAGGTGCGGCCTTTGTCTTGTTGGGGCGACGTATCGAGGAAGAGCATGACGTGATCGCCCCTCCAAAGATCCTGCCCGCGTCCGCGCTGGGCGATAGTGTCGTCGGTCACGTCGACGGCTATGAATAACGACTCATTTCGCCACGCGAGGCGCGCAGTTCCACTCAGGTCGGCGGGGTTCGTCCAGGCTCCCGCACCGTAGATGACCTGCTCTTTAGCCGTCAGGCTCATCTCGTTGGGCACCGTTCTCCAGTCGCCCAGATCGCCGTCAATGGCAATGGGCGGATCGGGCTTTGCTGGGATGCCGAAGACATCCGCGAAGCAGACGGCCGCGAGTACGTGGGCAATAGCGAGTGCAGCGACGAATGGTCTGTGACAAGCGTGCATGTGCCGACCTCTCCTTTGGGTGGAGGGCGATTGTCGCACAGCATGGCGGCAGGGATCGAAAAGAGTTCGGGACGGCTTAGTGGACTTCGAACTTGGCGAGGCTCGTGGCTATCGAAGGCTTCCCAATGATCTCCGCCAGGGTCACATTGTGCAACATGCTGAGGTACGCCTCGCGAACCCCTGCCCAGTGACGGTGCATTGCGCAGGGATCGTTGGCGTTGCACGAAGGAAGGCCGAGAAAACACCCGGTCCAACGGCTCACATGGTCGATGGGCTCGACAATGTCGTAGAGCGTGATTTCTTGGGGGTCCTTGGCAAGTTGAAATCCGCCGCCCAACCCGCGCTGGGAATAGACAACCCCCTTATCCGTCAGGCTTTGCAGGAGTTTTCCCAGATAATTGGGAGGAGCGTTGACCTGGGCCGCGATGGCCGAAGCGCCGCAGAATTCCCCCTCGGGTAGTTTCGCGAGGGCGATCACCGCGCGAACCGCATGCAGGGCCGTCTTTGAAATCACTACTGCTTACTCCCCAGCGACTACACGCGTTCGCCAATCGGACGCGTCACAGGAGGTTCTCCTACGGGCTCTTCATAGACCCACGCCTCGACTTTCTCACAATGCACCGGGGGCCGATCTTTTTCCACGAAGGCCATGAAACGGTGGATCTTGCCCGCGGGCAATTTGACTTCACGGCGCAGGTACACGCCTTCGCGGGCCGGGTCGTTCAGTTGCTGCACATCGGCTGCGCTAAGGTGGACCGCGATAGAACCGGGTTGGATGACGCACGACGTGTCCGAATCGCCGGAGTGGGCGAGGATGCTGTAGCGAAAGGCGCCCGAGAGTTCGCCCGAATCGTCGTAGGTCTCGGTGATGGATTCCACGCGTTTCTCGGCGTTGAGTTGCTCTAACTCCTTCAAGGTGATGCGGAAGCGGACCGAGTTGTCTTTAATACGAATCTTCATGTGAGTCTCCCTCATGGGGCGAATGTGGTCGCGCGGAAATATTAATCGCATGCGATTATATCTTTATTGAGGACCGCTGTCAACCTGCCCAAAAGACCGACTGGCTACTCGATGGTCACCGGTCCATCTCTGCCATACCATGGCAGCCAACTTTACGTCGAAGTCTGCGCGTCGTGTTTTCTTGAAGCCGCCGTGACTTGCCTGTAGGCTGGGTCACGTGCTTGCCGCAGCGGGCAGGCGTGACCTGGAATCACTAAACGGGGGAGTTCTGCAATGAGCGTTTTTCAGTATTCGCACGCGGCCGCGCGGCGCGCACTCGTTCTTGGCGTGGCGCTGGTTTGTTCGATGGCTGTTGTTGCGGACGTTGCGTTCACGCCCAGTGGCTTCGTTGTCCGAGATGGCAAGCCGCGCCTCATCTTGGGCCTCTATGAACTTCCCGCAGATGATGCGTTGCTTGCTCAAGTGGCCGAGAGCGGAATTAATCTTGTTAGCGTGCCGGGCGATACCGCGGCACTGGACCGCGTTCAGAAGCATGGGCTGTGGGCTTGGATTCCGTTGGGCGGGCAATTGGCACTGCAGGACGGAGACGCCGCAGCGAAGGCAAGCTTGGAGGCGACGGTCAACACGTTTAAGGACCACCCAGCGTTGCTGTGTTGGGAGGGTCCGGACGAGGCGCTGTGGATGCAGTGGTTCGCGAGTTACGACTGGCAGATGGCGGAGCAGCCGAAGCAACTGATGGAACTGATTCAGAAGGCGTCGGCGACGCATTCGCAGGAAGAGGTTGCGCGGTGGAGCGGGATGCTTCTGAAAGGGGCCGATTACTCGCTTCGGGGCCTGTGGAAGGAGAGCGAGGAGGCCATAAACACCTTGTGGAAGGAACTGGGGTCGGAGAATCCGAAACCGGAATTACAGGTTACCGAACGCATTCAGGCAGCGGAACGATTGGGCGATGAGCTCACGCGCGGCTGGGAGAGCATCTGGGCCGTGGACAAGGAGCACGTCTTCTGGCAGAACCACGCGCCGTGCAATGCCGTGGCTGATTTGCGGCACCATAATCGGGCCGTGCACGCGGCGGGCTGCGACATCTATCCCGCGCCGTTCAACACGGGCGTCCAGCACGGGGCGAGCCTACCCAATCTGGACCTTACGGGCGTCGGCGCATTTACAGACCACATGCGTGCGGGCGCTCCCGGCAAGGCGTGCTGGATGGTGCTGCAAGGATTCGGCTGGACCGACTTGCAGGACCGCTTCAATCCCAAGGACCCTGTGAACGGACGCCAGCCGACGTATGCGGAGACGCGGTTCATGGCATACGACGCACTGCTTCACGGGGCGAATGCGTTGTTGTATTGGGGCACGTCCTATATCAAGAAGGACGGTGCATTGTGGAATGACATCATGAAGGTGTGCAAAGAGCTGCGCGCGCTGGAGCCGGCGATCGTAGGAACGCCGACGCCGTTTACGCCGACCGTCATCGCGGAGACGAACTACACGGCCTTCAACGGAGGCGATCCAAAACTGATTCTGCGCCAGGTGGAGGACGATTGGGTGCTGATCGCGGTCAACGAGCAGCGCGTGGGCATTGCGTTTCAGGTTGCTGGGTTGCCGGGAAGCCTCGAAGGCAAGACGCTATACCGTCTCTACTCGGACGAAGAGCACACGGTCGAGGGCGGCGGTTTTCGCGACGGCGTGGTGTCGCAGGGAGTACACGTGTATGCGACATCGCGGAGGTTTGAGGCAAAGCTGTAAGCGAATCGGATTGCGAGGATTCGTCGTCTTTCCTGGCGGCGCTCGAGAGGCTTCTATTTCGCGAGCGCTTCCGCGCTGAGTTGCCGGCAAATATCTATCAATGCAAGCACCTTTTCGTCGGGCGTGCCGCTTTCGATATCTGCCGCGACGATATCGCAGGGCCCCAGATCGCGGGCGATGCGGCGCATGTCGTCGCGGAGTTCGTAATCACCGCGGGATGCAAGGTCCGTAGGGCGGTACATGATGGCGCGGCGCGCGGCGGGAAAGGTGGAGCGGATGCGCGGAAGATCGGAATCCATGCCCATGTCCACATATCCGACGCGAGGCACTTGCGCATACGGATCGATATACGGGTCGACACACCAGGCGCAGTTGTGGATGCCGATGCAGTCGAAAGCCTCGGCGATTCGAATGTCGTAGGGGAGAAGGAGGTCGCGATAGTGGCCGCCGGAAACGAGATTCACCAGGCAGTTGCTTACAGTGAAGAACTGGACATCGAACCCGGAGGCGCGTTGACGGGCATGGAGCATCTTTGCGGCATCGACCATCGTGGTGCAGACGCAATCGAAAAGGTGATGGCAGCGTTCCGGATAGGCAAGCAGATCGAGAAGAAGAGTCTCGCCGCGAGGGCGATGAGCGTTGTTTAGAATGCCTTGCCAATTGATGTAGCCGAGGACACGCCCTTCGTGTTGTGCGATCCACTCGACCTGTTCAAGGAGCGCTTGGAAGAAAGGATTGGCCTCCAAGTCCGGCGGCGAAAGCGCGTCAATCTCCTCGTCGCTGAGCAGAAGGTGCTCGGCCATGGGCCAGTTGTCGTCTTGGTAGTGAATGGAAGCTCCGTAGATCGAGGCAACTGCACACGCGCCAAAGGTTCCCGTGAGCAAATCGGGGGGACCGTCGCTCTCGCAGCCGCCGATATTCGCGCCGGGAAAACGCCTGTGGAGTTCGGCTCTCATGGCGAGAATGGATTCTCTGCGGTACTCGGGGTTGACGTGCCATTGTTCGCCAAAGGAAATTCCGAGCGCATCGCGATACCATTTTGGAGTGAAACCAATCTCCGGGCGGATAAATGGCTCAGTACCGTTGGCTACGCACCGCGTCGCCGGTGCTCCCGGCGCAATGTAGCTGCGCAGTTGCGTTGCAGTTGCCGGTATTGTCCCTGGATTCGACATGCGCGACCCCCTCTCCCCGTTTACGATGTACTGAGGTAATTGATCCATTCTAGCACCGGAGGCCATGGCGGGTCGCGCGAATCCGACTTGGGCCGTGGATGTGCGCTGGGCTTGACGAATGCGGCCCCGAGGAGGATGATAATTACCGGGGAAGTTATCAAAGGCCAGTTCACGTCTCAGAAGGGGGATCTTGCCATGTGCTGTCGTTGCATAAGTCGTCGCGATTTCCTGGGAAGCTCGGCGGCGATGGCCGCGGGGGCGGCGCTGCTGTTGCCGATGTCGGCAGTGGGGATGACGCCGTCTGGGTGGACCGAGGACCTGTGGGACCCGGCGCGCCCGTTGATGAGCATCGGAAAGCCGTTGCGGGTGCAGCCGATCCTGATGTACCGCGTGGCGCAGCGCAAAGAAATGAACTCGTGGAAGTCGTGGAGCAACATCCAGGATGACGCGTCGGCGAACGAGGAGGCGGCGCGCATCACGCAGGAACTAAAAGACCTTTCGGCTCGCGCGGGCTTCCCGATGGAAGTGTTGCCGGTGGCGTGTGTGACGACGCCGGAGCAGGCGGCGGCGGTTCACGGGGCGGGGGCAGACGCGACCATCGTGTATCCCGCGACGGGTTCCGGGAAGTTGTTGAACGCGTGCATACCCGGCACGGGCGCAATTCTATTCGTGCGGCACAAGTCCGGGCCAGTCTATTACTGGTACGAAGCGTTGAGCGTGGAATATCTCCGCACGGAGAAGAATCCCTCGGACACCACGAAACGGGCGTCCATTGACGACGTAGTGGTGGATGAAGCCGACGAGTTGCTGTGGCGGCTGCGCGCTCTGTACGCGGCGCACAACTTCATGGGCGCGCGCGTCGTGGCGATGGGTGGGCCCGCGGGCAAGTATGCGGGGGACGCGCCGGCGGTGGCGCGCGAACGGTACAAGATGGAATTGATCGATGCGACGTACGACGATTTGACCAAGCGGGTCACATCGGCGTTTGCCGACGAGAAGGCAATGCAGTGCGCTCGGAAATGGACGGATCAATATCTCGCCATACCGGGAACGTCGCTGGAGACTGAACGCGAGTTTCTCGTAAACGGCTTTGTG
>JBHEKO010000722.1:0-7547 GCA_041859475.1 Candidatus Hydrogenedentales bacterium | reverse complement strand
CCGGACGGCGGTATCGTGTTCGTGTCGAGCCGTTGCCGGCGGTGGGTGAATTGCTGGCTGACTCAGGTGGCGGTCGTGCATCGGTGCGATGCCGACGGCACGAATATTACGCCGTTGTCGGCGAACCTCGAGCAGGACCATACGCCGTGGCCGATGCCCGCCGGGCGCATACTCTACACGCGCTGGGAATACGTGGATCGCAGCCAAGTTGACTATCACCACCTCTGGACGATGAATCCCGATGGCATCGCGCAGCAGGTCTTCTTCGGCAACCTCCACCCCGGCGGCCTCTTCATCGACGCCAAACCGGTGCCGGATTCGCACGATGTTGTCTTTGTAAACTCGGCCGGACATGGCGCAAAGGAGCATACAGGGCGCATCGCGTTGGTGAACTGCAAACAAGGCCCTGACGCATTGTCGTCTATCCGCAACATCAGCGGCGAGGGTTTCCGCGACCCGTATCCTGTCTCTCGAGACGTGTTTCTTGCCGCCGAAGGCAATAGCATCGCCCTTTTGGGTGTCGATGGCACGCTTGACCCTTTGTACACTTTACCGGACACGCATGGCTTGCTTGTTCACGAGCCGCGTCCGATTTCCGGTCGGGTGCGCGAACAAGTCATACCGCCGAGCGTGGACTACGCCTCAGACACCGGGCGTCTTTTCCTCACCGACGTGTATGCCGGACGTAACATGCAAGGCGTGGCGCGCGGCGATATCAAGTGGCTGCTCGTGCTCGAATCGCTTCCGAAACCCATCAACTACACGGGCGGGATGGACCCGCTTTCGTACGGAGGGACCTTCACGCTTGAGCGCGTGCTGGGCACAATTCCCGTGGAAGAAGACGGTTCCGCATACATGGAACTACCTGCAGGCCGCGCCCTCTTCTTTGTTGCCGTGGACGCCAACGGCGATTCCGTCAAGCGCATGCAGAGCTTCTATTCCGTGATGCCGGGAGAGACCACAAGTTGCATCGGATGCCACGAGCCGCGCACTGCGTCGTCGCCGATACGCAACGCGGCGCGCCCGCTGGCGTTGAACCAGCCGGCCCGGCACATCGAGCCGGTGCGCGGCGTCCCGGATGTGTTCGACTTCCCGCGCGACATTCAGCCGATTCTCGACACGCATTGCGTGCGCTGCCACGACTATGACGCAGCGGCTGGAGACAAGGACGGGCCCCGAGCGGGCGGGGTGATTCTCACCGGCGATCACGGTCCGATGTTCTCGCATAGCTACGCGGCGCTGACGGTGCGCCGCCAATTCGTGGATGGGCGCGATCAGCCCGTGAGCAATCTCGCTCCCCGCACGATCGGCAGCGGCGCAAGCCCGTTGATGAAGAAGATACAGGGCGGCCATCACGGCGTGCAGTTGTCCAAACACGAAATCACGATGGTGCGATTGTGGATTGAAACGGGGGCGCCGTATCCGGGCACCTATGCGGCGCTGGGAAGCGGTAGCATCGGTGGTTACTACGCCAATGAGCCGGTCGAATCGGATCTGGAGTGGCCTGCATCCAAGGCGGCCGCGGAGGTCATCGAGCGGCGCTGCGCGAGTTGCCACAAAGACGAGCGACGGATTCCGCGGTACCTGTCCGACGAAAACGAGGTGTCGTTTTGGCGGCCCGAGTGGAACGATCCCCGGCTGTTGCGCTCGCGTCATCTGATGTTCAATCTGAGCCGTCCTGAGAAGTCGATGATCCTGATGGCTCCACTTGCGAAAGAGGCGGGCGGGTTTGGACTCTGCACGATGAAAGACGCACCGGGTGCGCCCGTGTTTGGCGCGACATCCGACCCCGACTACCAGAAGGTGCTGGCGATGTGCGTGGCGGGAAAGGACCGGTTGGAAACGATTAAGCGTTTCGACATGCCCGGATTTCAGCCGCCTGCGCCGTACGTGCGCGAGATGCGGCGCTATGGCGTGCTTCCCTCCGACCCGTCGGTGGCCGGTTTGACCGACATGTATGAGATTGACCGCGCATACTGGCGGTCGTTCGAGCATGGGGAGGCGTTGAAGAATCCTGCGTATGCGGTTGCCAGTTCGGAAGCGAAGGAGCCCGCCCCAAAATAGCGGGGCTCACGTCGTTCGCGCGTGGTTTTTCCTATTTGGATTCGGGGCCGTAGCTGAATGTGTTTGGGACCCACCAACGCGCCTTGTAGAACTTGGCTTTGTCGAGCGTTAAAACGCGGTCTTCCCCGACAAAGCGGATGCCGCTGGACCACCACGACTGCGTGGATTCCATAACGACGATAGGGCCTCCGGGTTCCCGCTGGCTGATGCTCTTCACAGCGCCTTTCGAAGTAGGTTGGTCGAACGGCGCAAACGTCTCGTTTTCAGTGTCAAACATAAACACTCCCCCCGAAGTCAGGAACAACTTGCGCGTGCCGGGCACGGGGAATAGGTCGTGACCGCCCGGACTTGGCAACGTGAATCGCGCTTCTTCCTTCAGCAACGGATTCACGCGTTCGCCGTTGTACCGGAATCGCACAAGTTCCCTGTCGCCAATGGCCCAAAGGCATTGGTTCTGGTAGTCCCACACCACGCCGTGGGCGTCGGCAAGCGCAGCATCGGAATACTTCACGTCGTCCGGCGGATGGCTTACGCTGGGATCGGTGCAGAATACGCGAAGATAGCTGCCGTCGCTTGATGCGCTCACGAGATTGCCATCCGGCAAACACTCAATGGAATGGGTGTTGCCGCCGGCGCGGGCGTGGAATTCGACCCGCTTGTCCTCGAACCGGACGAGGGCAATTCCTCCGCCAGACGCGCACGCGATTATATGAGTGCCATCTAGCACCCGTTTGGCGTCCGACAGGTTGATGAACCACTCCCGGTGCTTGGGTACGACTTCGGGGCTCTCCATCGGCGCCCACTTCCACAAGATAACGCTTTCCTGACGCCAATCGGCGTTTTCGTCCATGAGCAACACGCTTCGCCTGTATTGATCGCAGCACAGGACTCCAGTCGATTTCCGAGCCGGCCCAGCATCGGCGCTTGCGGCTAGATGGAATGCGACGACGAGTACAATGCACAGCACACTTCGCATACGACTCCTCCGCTTTCTCGTGCATTACGTGGAGTGACGGAACTATCGCCATTTCCACACACTCTCCTCTGAATCATCCTCCAAACTCAACCTGGACGGCCACGCTCGCGTTCGGTGCGAGAACCGACCCCGACTACCAGGAGTTGTTGGCAATGTGCGTGGCGGGAAAAGAGCGGCTGGAGACGATTAAGCGATTCGACATGCCTGGCTTCCAACCGCCCGCGCCGTATGTGCACGAGATGCGGCGCTATGGCGTGCTTCCCGCCGATCCGTCGGTGGCCGGTTTGACCGACATGTATGAGATTGACCGCGCATACTGGCGGTCGTTCGAGCATGGGGAAGCGTTGAAGAATTCTGCGTATGCGGTACAGGTTGCAGGAGCGGGGAAGTGACCAAGCAGCTTCCTCTTCGCGATTGCGCTGCCACGTGCACAACGGCAAGGGACGATCCGTTTCAGTCGAAAGTGCGTCAATGCTCCTGCCAATGTGGACTCAATCACACGCGAAAGTATCATTTCGTACAGTCGTCATCTTGCATTCCAGGGCTATTGGGCCCGACAAATTGCCCATAGTAACTGAATGGAAATCCGTAATACCTCAGGCGCTTACCCGAACCTCTCTTAGCCTTTTGAGGAGCCTTCAGTTTCCCAAGCTTCTCCCTGAGTCTCCACAACTGCCGTCCCCGCCCCTTGTCCAGAGACTTGAGCTGCCTTAGCGACGTCGGGTATTCACGCAGAAGTTGGAATCCAGCGGTCCAGCAGAATCCGGATTTGTCTCTTGACTCCTGGCCCAGGTTTCTCCGTCCCACAGACATCGAGATAAGCTTCTGCTGAACCCTAAAGATCGCCTGCTTCTTTGAAACGCGAAGTCGCTTTGACTTTGCGATTGACCGCAGCAAGTCGTCCACTAACAGAACCTGCTTTTGGAGTTCTTTATGTATTGAGGAGGGCCTGATTCGCAGTAGGCCGTCGTATCTGATTTGGTAGCCAACAAATCCTACCCACGGGACGCTTCCTCTTTTAGCAGCAGACCAAGCGTAAACACTTTTCGATTTAGATTCCCATGTCTGCTTTCTGTATGGGACCGCGGACTTCGGGTCATGAAATGGCAAGCGCAACGATTTCAAACATCTCTGATATGCCGCGAAAGCCTTCTCGCACAGGCTTCTCTCCTCGCACACCAGAATCATGTCGTCACAGTATCTGGCGTAAAAATAACTAACCTTCTCTTTCCTGAAAACTGCCAGAAGTGCGCGGTCGGCCTTGTCTAGCACAAGATTTGCTATGAAGCACGAAATGGCGCCACCTTGAGGTATGCCAATCCGTTCGTCCTTGGGACTTCTGTAGAACTTAGAAAGGTCATCAAACGGCCACGGGATAGTACCGTTCCGATCATGTAAAGTAAGCCATTCATCGCATTTCGGTTGGGCAACGCCGGGGAAAGTATATGTCCTTAGGTACTCATCAAAAACGCGCTTAGCCCTGGAATCAAGAGTGATGTCTTTGAAGCCTTGTAGCTTCGCTTTCCGAATCAGAGATTGACCCAGTGCCCTCAGGGCAACTTCATGATGCACGCAATCATAGAATCCCTTGATGTCACATTCGGCTACCCACAGCTTCTTCTTTGGGTAACGTCTTCGGAATTCCAGGAGATCCCGCGCTGCATCGTGGTGAGTTGGGCAACGTCCAGACGCACCTCTACAGCGAAAGGCGTACGCATTGGGAAGAAAAGTATCATCCAACATCGCTCGTAAATACCGAGCGGTATGCGAAATAATCAGGCGGTCCTCCAATAACTTGTATGAGACCAAGGGCCTGTATGTTCTCTTCAGTTTATTCTTGAGTTGAGGAAGGACCATTGGGTCGCTGAACCTTAAATCGCCTTCCAAGAGTACACTTGACCTCAATTTCGCGAGGAAGGCACTGAGACGAATCACCCACGGCTTATTGCAATTATCTGGTCGCTTGCACAATGAATGAATCGTTTGTTCAACCGAGATCGCGTTAAGTTGGGATGAACTCCTTCCCTTCCGCATCTTCTTTCTTGGTCTCAACCAAGAATCGCGCGGCGGACAGATTAGATCAATTGAGTCCGGTCTCGCATCAGATCGGCTTCTAGAGTCCGCGACAACGATATTCTGAACCAATGCCTTGTCATGCCTACGACCTGCTTTGTTGGCGCGCATCTTGGCAATTGACCGGATCAGTTCACTCTCAGCGAAAAAGGCTGAAAAGTCTGGAATCTCCGGTTTTTGATTGAAGGCGTGCCCCATGGATTTACGCCGGAATCCAGCTACCAATGGTTGGTAGAATGAACAACGTTACGGACTGAGTATCGTACATATAATCAGCCTATAGCCTCACCCTATGCTCTTACCGCGCGGACTCAAGAGCACTCGCAGGCGCACGGGACACGCCGTCGAGTATCGTACTGCATTGCACCTCGTTATGCAAGCACAGATTTCTCATTAAGCATGGCCCTGCGTTGCACGATATTGATAGGTGAACTCTAAACGTACGTGAAACTGACAAAAGCATGACGCATGACTGTTTGTTTCAAGAGCATGTGACTACCGTTTAGCTTCACTTAGCCAACCAGCAGCATTGTGGATAGCACCCAGATGCGCTACCATTGAGACAGTCCTCTCCGGGGGGAGTGGCTGACGATTGGGGAACGTGGTCACGGGACAAGGATACGCGACAGAAATGGCTGCTACTCAGTCCAGAAACACACTCGAACAAATCACCGCCGTTGATCGCAACTTATCGGTGAACGCGGAAAGCAGGGACAGACACGTCTGCGTCCGCAGTAGCGGTCTCCGCTTGTGTCAGTCCCTGATTTTCGCTGTTGCTCTTTGCATTTGTGCGCTTGGGCAGGAGGCGCCAGTCAACGTTGCGGCGGCCTTGCCGCTGCAGGTTGGCGGTCACACGGTGGCGCAGTGGGGATTCGAGGAACCCGCGGCGGAGCTGGTGTTCAAAGACGCGGCGGGCGACGCGGCGTGGCAGGTCACGACGGCGCAGCCGGTGCGGCGCAGGCGTGGCGTGTATGGCAGTGCGTTGGATCTCAGCGGCACGCACGCCGTCGTAACGAACGGCATTGCCACGCCGACATTGAACGCCATTACGATTGCCGCATGGATCCGGCCATGGGACTTGGGCGGATACCGAGAGATCGTCCGTCAGGAATGCGATAACCGCATCCTGTTCTCGTTTCAGGACAACGGCAACATCCTTTCGCTGGGGTTGAATATCAGCGGTTATGTGGAATGCGATGCGCGCGTGGAGCCGAAGCAGGTGTGCGACGGAACGTGGCACCATTGCGCGGCCACCTTCGATGGGAAGGTCATGCGGGTGTACCTCGACGGGAAGGAAATTGGCGCGATGGACCGTCCAGGCACGATCGCGCTGAGTCCCGGCACGCCCACCTACATCGGATCGACGAGTGGAACGGCGGAGTATTACGAAGGTGGTATGGACGATCTCCGCATTTACGCGGAGGCGTTGCCCCTCGATCAACTCGATGCCCTCTACAAACACGGGCTGGCTTCCGTTGCTGAAGTCTCGCGCGCGCTCGATACGGAAGCGGACCGAGCGTATGCGGCGGGCGCCACTTTTGCCGAGACCATTCAGAACACGCGCAAGAAGGTCGCCGAACAGGGCCAGACGCTCGACGTGGATTTAACCGACGCAATCCTGAGCCGGTTGCGGGGGTCCTTTCCGGAGGAGAGCGCGAACCTTATCGAGTGGACCGGCGTCACGCCGTTGGATCTCCTGAAAGCAAGCGAGGAATTGAACGCGGCCAAGATGGACGGACTGATCGAATTGCTGGTCGAATATAAACCGCTTACGGAGCACCAGCGGCAGAGTCAGACGCCGGAGGATCTCGCGCGGTGGAAAGCAGCGGACGAAATCCAAAAGCGATACGAAGCGTTGAAAGCGCAGGGCGCTTCGGCCAACTTTTCGCCGGAATGGATCACGCTGATGATGGACGCGGGCAAGCGTATTGCCTACCGGCCGCACGTGAACGAGCCGGTTGCTCCCTACGTCAAGCCGAGCACACCGGAGACGCGCGATTTGACCGCGGACGAGGCGCGCGCCGCGCTGGAGCGGGACTGGCTGCATCAGGCGGACAACAATCCGACGCCTGCACGAATTCTCGATGAGATACGGTGGACTCGCGAACTCGCCGCACGTATTCACGCGGATGCATCCGCGCAGTTGGCGCAATTGGAGACGTTCGAGAAAGAGGCGGCGGCGCTGGCTTACGCGGACAGTAATCTCTATCTCCGGGTGCGCGCGGTCAAGCGCGAGATCATGTTCAAGAATCCCGTCGTCGATTTCGAGAAGATGCTGATGGTGGACATGCCATATCCGCAGGGATCGGAATGGCCGCACGAGACGCGGCATCGTCTCGGGTATATGGCCGTTCCGGGCGCGCGGTTGCTAATTCTCGACGGGCTGCATCCCGGTGGGAGGCTGACGCAACTGATGCCGCAAGCACCGTTGCAT
>JBHEKO010000536.1:0-25714 GCA_041859475.1 Candidatus Hydrogenedentales bacterium | reverse complement strand
GCCGTTGGTGTTGGGTACCTGCCTGCCTTTCTTGGAGGCCTTGTCTACGCATACTGCGGGTTTTCCGCCGGAGGCGTGACTCGTCCACCTGTTGCCGACGCGTTGGTGTGGCTGCCCCTGTTGTTCTGGGCCGTCCGCGAGTTTGCCTACCATTTCGACCGTGCGATGGCTGTACTTGCGGGTGTTGCCGGAGCGCTTTTGATACTGTCCGGGGCCTACGCACTTGCGTTGGCAGCCGCATGTTTGGTTGTTCCATACACGGTGCTCATCGTGTTCTTCCCGAACAACCCTTCCGCTCCTTCGTTCCTGGCGCGCGTCAAGTGGGCCTGGGTGATGGTCTTTGTCGCACTGGGCGTCTCGGCCGTTCAGTGGATCCCCTCTCTCGGCTCTGCCTATTCCGCGGCGGATCCTTCGCTCACATTTTGGAACTTGGCCGTCACCGGACAACCCTACACCACCCCCAGCGAACTGCTTGCGCAGGTGTTCGCTCCTTCCGGCGGAATGCTGCCTCGCATAGGCTACCTGGGAATCCCCGCATTGGCCCTCATACCTGCGGCTCTTTTCCACCGTCACCGCTGGCGCGAAGCCGGTTTTTTCGTGGGCAGCGCGGCCGCGCTCGCCGGCGTAGCTGTCCTGATTCCGTTCCCATTGCCCTTTAGTTTCCCCAGGCATGCCCTCCTGCATCCGGCCGTCTTCTGCCTGGCGATGCTCGTAGCCCTCGGGGCCGACCGTGTTCTGGTCCCGCGCCAGACGTTCCGCGCTCCCTCCATTCTAGTGCCGGCCGCCGCGATGCTTGCAGCGATCATGTTTGTCATTCTCGGATTCGGCGGCGAAGTACGCGGCAAGATGCTAGCCGTACTTGGCGCGGTCTTGCCGTTCATCGTCTGGCGCAAGAAGTGGCTTCGCACGGTCACGGTTCTCGCGCTCGCCGGACTTCTGTTCATGGACCTGACCAGCGCGGGCAAGACCCAGTACCGGCATCCGCGACAAGACGCCCCGGAGTGCTATACCGTCCATGCAACGGCGTTGGACGCGGCGCGCGTGCAGGCCGCCGGGGCCCGCGCATTCTTTTCCGCGCGCGACCTCGACGTCTCCTTGACGGGAAATCTCGGCTACATCTATCCCTTGAGCCTCATCGGTGGCGTTGAGTTGCCCGTGACGAAGGAAGAGGCCCAATGGTGGGAGAGGCTCGTGCCCAACCCGACGCCACTCACGCGCTACTCCGGTAACGGCGTGTCGCCCGATGCGGCGCAACCGGGCTTGCTGCGATTTATGGCCGCGCGCGTGTTGCTCGCAACGCCGCAAGGGCTGCTTCAAGACCCGGTCTTCCGGGCAAGCGGCCCGCGGTTACGCGAATTGCCTGTGGCGGGAGAAGATGTGCGGATCTTCCTCAAGGAAGATGCCTTGCCTCGGTCATACTGGACGCCCCGGTGGCGCGTCGCGGTGGGACTGACCGCCGCGATGGATGCCTTGGCCGACTCGTCGCTCGATCCTGCCCGAGAGTGTGTTGTCGACGCCTTGTCCCAGGGGCTCGAACTACTCGTGGCGGATCCCTCATCAAGCAAGTCCGCTCCTGAGGCCGAGGCCGTGAGCGCCACGTGTTCCGTGGAAGATGTCAGCCCCGAACACGTTATCGTTCGCGTGGAGGCCACGCGCCCCGGGATCGCCGTCTTGTCCGACACCTTTGCGCCGGGTTGGGTCGCATGGTTGGACGGCGAGCGGCAACCGATTCTCAAAGTGAACGGGTTGTTTCGCGGCATCGCGACGCCGTCCGGGAAACACGTAATCGAATTCCGCTATCGTCCCTTGCCGTTTGTCATCGGGACTGCCGTTTCATTCTTGTCGCTCACGGCAACGGCCTTGCTCGGACTTCGCTTCTTGTTCATGCGCCGGTAGCCTGCGGTCAGACAGTCGAAAGCGGTACTTTAGCTCTGCTCCCGTGCGCGGGGCCCAGCCTCATGGAAGACGATTACGACTCCTGACATCTCTTCCTGGTCGTTTCGTATCGGCGCAGCGCTGTAATCGATGGGCGTTTCCTCTCCCGACCGGGATATCAACAGACAATGCGAAGCGGGACTGAACACCGCTCCTTCCCGTCGCACCATGTCCGCGGGATTCTGCTTTTGCATCCGATCGTCCGCGTCGATCATGTGAAAGACATCCCCGATCTTCTGCCCCATGACATCCGATGCTTCCCACCCCAACAACTCCGCGGCAAGCGGGTTGATGAATGTAATACGGTTTTCCAAATCCGTCGCGATCACCGCATCCCCCATGCTTTGCAGCATCGATGCCAGCCACCGCTCCATCTTCAGCATCTTCGCTTCCACCTTGCGGCGGTATAGGCCGACTTCGATGGCGATGTGAAGCTCTCTGTCTTGAAAGGGTTTGACGATGTAGCCGTACGGCGCGGTGACTTTTGCCTTGGCCAGCGTCTCGTCGTCCGTGCCCGCCGTAAGGTAGATGACCGGCGTCGGCATGTGGCGGGCAATCTCGCGCGCGGCATCCGTCCCGTCCATGGTCCCCTGAAGCCCGATCCCCATGAGAACAAGGTCGGGTTGAAGGGCGAGCGCCTTCTCGACGGCCTCCTCGCCGCTGGTGGCGCTCCCTGCAACGGTGTATCCGTACTTGATTAGATTCTGCTGGATACTCTGTGACGTCGGCCCATCGTCTTCCACCACAAGTATTCGGACGCCCATCGCTCCCCCTCCTTACTCGGTATTCTCGATTTCGGATTCCATCAGGACTCCATTTGCCAACTCGAAAACTGCACAGCCATCTGTCGGCTGCGCCCTTTAGAAGAATTCGGATCATGCGCACGTGGCATGCCTCGTGCCGCGATGACGGTGTATACCGAAAGAGCGCGGGAGATTCGGGTACACCAGGACTTCTTGCTTTGCTCCAGGGGAATCATAGCACGAAAACGGGGGCCAGCGGCGGAATGAGACCGAAGGGAGCGGTACCTGTCGGAGGGAGGATCCTCCAACTCGCCTGAACCACACCAGCCCAGTGGGTTCGAAGACCCGCTCTTCGAAGAGGGCAAATGCTGATGATGACATGACCCTTCACCGGCGTGTATGCTGCTTCGCGACCTCCGATGAATGCTGCGGCGTTTCTCGCCGCAGCTCGATGCGAGGCTTTTGGCCAAGGCTGTGATGATGGGAAGTCCACCGGCATGCAGACCACGCAATCCTCAACGCGTACGGGCGCTCTGACCCGGAACGGACAGTTCGGCGCGTACCGTCCTTCCGCCGAGGCGCACGACGAAATGTTGGATGGGGAAGGGGCGCTGCGCGGCCATTGGCAGGAATACATCCGTTCGCTGGAGTCGCTCGGGCCGGACGAACTCAATCGCCGCTGGACTCAAGCCGGCCGCCTCATTCAGGAGAATGGCGTCACCTATAACGTCTATGGCGATCCGCGCGGGGTCAACCGTCCCTGGGCCATGGACCCCATTCCGCAAATCTTGTCCGAAGAGGACTGGCGCATCCTGGAAGAAGGGCTCACGCAGCGCGCCGTATTGCTGAACCGGGTGCTTGCCGATATTTACGGTCCGCAACACCTGCTTCGCGACGGGGACATTCCCCCGGAGTTTCTTTTCGCAAACAATTGCTTCTTGCGTCCCTGCCATGGGATGCGGCCACCCTCGGATATCTATCTGCACTTCGGCGCGACCGACATTATCCGCTGCCGTGACGGCCTATGGCGGGCCGTCGCGGACCGCACGCAGGCGCCGTCGGGCGCAGGATATTCGTTGGAAAACCGGATCGTCATGTCGCGGGCATTGCCCACGCTCATTCGCGATTGTCCCGTGCAACGCCTTGGCTGGTTTTTCGAGCGCTTGCGCGACACGCTGCGCGAAATCGCCCCGCACAACCGCGAGAATCCGACGATCGTTCTGCTCACGCCCGGGCCGTTCAACGAGACGTATTTCGAGCATTCGTACCTCGCCCGCTATCTTGGGTTCACGCTTGCCGAGGGCGAAGACCTTACCGTGCGCGACAATTGCGTGTTTCTCAAGACACTCGAAGGGCTTATGCGCGTCGACGTCATTCTCCGCCGTATCGACGACCATTTCTGCGATCCGCTCGAGTTTTACTGTGAATCGACGCTTGGCGTTGCGGGGCTTATGCAGGCGGCCCAGAGCGGCAATGTGGCCATTGCCAATGCACTTGGCAGCGGCGTCCTCGAAGCCCCGGCCTTGCGCGCCATTCTACCGGGTCTGGCTCGGCAGGTCTTGGGCGAAGACTTGAAGCTGGAATCCGTGCGCACCTGGTGGTGCGCGGACCCGGCGCAGTATGCCTACGTCCGTGACCATTTCGATGAACTCGTTATTGAGCCGGCGTTTCCCGCCCGCGGTTGGGAACCCATCTATGCGGGGGCGCTTTCCTCCAGTGATCGCGCGGCGCTGCTGGCCCGTGTAGCCGAGCAGCCCTTTGCATTCGTCGCCCAGGAGATGCTGCACCCTTCGACCGCGCCCGTCTGGACGGACGCCGGTTTACAGCCGCGTTCCATGGTCATGCGCACGTATGCGGCGGCGAGCGCGCACGACACGTTTCACGTGATGACCGGCGGGCTTACCCGGTTTGCCATGGCCGAGGACTCCCTCGTGGTCTCCATGCAACGCGGAGGCGGGAGCAAGGATACGTGGGTGCGCACGAAGGGCCCCGTCAATACGGTGAGCCTTCTTCCGCCGCCGGGCCACCCCATCGATATCAACCGCTCCGCGGCGAATTTGCCGAGCCGCGCGGGCGACAACTTGTTCTGGCTGGGCCGCTATGCGGAACGGGCCGAGGCCGCCGTCCGCAAAGTGCGATGCGTGCTGATGCGCCTGACGGAAGAGCCGGGCGCTGTTGCATCGCCGGAGTTTTCGGGTATCGCGCGGTTGCTTGCCGGTATGACGCCGCCGGGCGCCCGCGACGCCTTGGCCGCGCCATTGCCCGGCCTGGACGCGATCGATAGCGTCATCGCGGACGTTGTTTTCAACGACCAGTGCCGCAGCAGCATTGCATCGACGTTCAGCGATCTACAGCGCGTCGCGTGGATCGTACGCGACCGCCTCTCGCTCGACACGTGGCGCATTCTGAGCAGGCTTACCGAGCAACTCCCGGTGACTTCCGTGCGCCAACGTGCGATGGACTCGGGCGAAACGCTCGTCGTGTTGAATCAGCTTGTCGTGGGCATGGCCGCATTCAGCGGGCTTGCCATGGAAAACATGACTCGCGGGCAAGGCTGGTCGTTTCTCGACATGGGCCGCCGTGTGGAACGCTCCGTGCACACGCTCGATATGCTGCGCAACGGTCTGGTGCATACCGGCGAGCACGAAGGAGCCATGTTGTTGGCCATTCTTGAGATTGCGGATAGCGCGATGACCTATCGCTCCCGATACGGCGTCAATGTGCAGGCGCCCGCCGTCCTCGACCTGTTGCTCACCGATTCGTCCAATCCGCGCTCCGTGGCGTTTCAGATTGATGCGTTGGCCGGTCACCTGGAGAAACTGCCGCAGCCCAAGGCTTATCCCTTCGTTGGCGCGGAGCGGCAGATTCTTGAGCGCATCGCAACGGATCTGCGTTTGCTCGACATCTTTGCCGTGTGCCAGGCGGACGAACAAGGTATTCGCAGCCGCCTCGATTCCCGGCTCATGGATATCGCGCGTCTCGTGCCCGATGCCTCCGAGGCGCTTGCGCAGCGATTCTTCAGCCATACGGGACCGTCGCGCCAGTTGGCTTCTCTTCGTCCGGAGGCCCTGCGATGAGGTACCGCGTTTCGCACACGACTCGCTACGGCTACAGAGAAACCGTGTCGATCTGTTACAACCAAGCCCGTCTCACGCCGCGCAATTGCTTGCACCAGGTGTGCCACGCGAGCCGGCTCGATATCCAGCCAGCTGCCGTAATCGGAAAGCGCAGGCGCGATTACTTCGGGAACGAAGTTACGTACTTCACCGTGCAAGAGCCGCACCGTGCGTTGTCGATTGCCGTGGAAAGCGAAATCGAGCTGCTGACGCTTCCGCCTGCCGCCCCGGCTGCATCGCCGCCCTGGGATCGCGTCGCAAGCATGCTGCAAACCGATCGCACGCCCGGCGTGCTCGACGCCTATCAGTTCAGATTTGCATCCGCGTTTGTTCGTCCCAATGCGGAACTGCGGGAATACGCCCGCGAATCGTTTGAGCCAGGGCGCCCCATCCTCGATTCCGCAATTGAACTCACGGGCCGCATCTTCCGTGACTTTACCTATGACCCAACCGCTACGACCGTCGCCACGCCGCTGGAAGAGGTGCTGCGGAGGCGCCGCGGCGTCTGCCAGGATTTCGCGCACCTTCAAGTCGCGTGCCTGCGCTCGATGGGCCTTGCGGCCCGCTACGTGAGCGGCTACATCCTCAGCGCGACAAACGACGGCGAGCAACATCTGACTGGGTCGCAGGCGTCGCACGCGTGGGTGTCGGTGTTTGTGCCCGGAGCCGGCTGGTTCGACGTCGATCCCACGAACAACATGACGCGATCCATGGAGCATATCTCGCTCGCGTGGGGCCGCGACTACGAGGATGTTAGCCCTGTGCGCGGCGTTGTGCTTGGAGGCGGAGAGCACACGCTCGCGGTGGATGTGAATGTCGTCCCGCTCGAAGCGGCATGACGCCCCGAATCGCAGCTTTAACGGACCTGCGCCTTTCGTCGATCATATGCGTTGTACCGCTGGCTTCCAGCCGGCTCTCAGCCCAACAACACGTCTTCGCGACGCCCAATATCAGTCGAAACGAACCACTAGTATCGGATGTCGTATTAATGCCATGATGCGCAGCAATGCAAGACCATTTGGAGGATCCTGACGTGACACGAACAATTCTTGCCGCCGTGGCGGTAGCCCTATGCGCGGCCTGCGCTTTTGCCGCCGACGCCCCCAGCGTAACCGTGGGGCAGTTCAAACAAGAAGTCGCGACGATGTACTCCACGCTGCAAGGGCTATCATCGAACGACGCGACCGGCGTAGCCGTGGACAAGACCGGCACCCCATACGCGGGAACGGCATCGGGCTTGGCCTCGCTATCCAACGGCGCATGGACACCGGTACCGGGCGCTCCCGAAGGCCCTGTCGCTGTGTTGTCCGCCACGTCCGGCGGCGTTCTGGCTGTGATTGGCAATTCGCTGGTGGCCCTCGATGGGTCCGGCACGAAGGAATTGGCGGCAGCGCCCTCCGGTACGCTGCATGCTCTGGCCGGAGACGGCGCTCGAACGTATGCCGGCGGCGACGCCGGATTGTTCGCCGTTGCGAACGGTACGGCTGCCCCCGTCGATTCCCTGAATAGCCAGCTTGGCGGAAAACCGGCCGTTTACGGCATCGCTCTCGGCAACAAGACCATCGCCATTGCTGCTGCGTCCGGTCTCTTTGAATCCAAGGATGGCAAGACGTGGAACGCCCTCTACCCTGCGGACGACAAAGGCCGCAGTTGGGCTCCGCGCGACGTGCGCGGCGTTGCCTACGACACGAAAGGCCGCCTCTGGTTTGCGAGTCCGCAAGGCGTGGGCTGCCGCGAAGGCGACACGTGGACCCTCTACACCGGCGCGGACGGATTGCCTTACAACGAGTTCACGACCATGGCGGCGGGCGAAGACGGCGTAGTCTGGTTCGGAACGACGAAAGGCGCGATTCGCTTCGATGGGAAGGATTGGGAATACCGCGAAGGTTTGCGTTGGCTTCCCGATAACCACGTCCGCGCCATCGCCGTCACGCCCAGCGGCGACGCATGGTTCGCCACCTCGAATGGCGTCGGCGCGATCGCGCGCAAGCCGATGACGCTTGCGGAAAAGGCCGAGTACTACGAGAACGAAATCGACAAGTACAACCGCCGCACCGAATACGGCTACGTCCTCGAAGCGGGAGTCGAAAAGCCCGGCGACAAGAGCAAATGGAGCAACCGTGACAGCGACAATGACGGGTTGTGGACCAGCATGTACGGTGCGGGCGAATGCTTCGGATACGCAGCGACAAGAGACCCCAAGATCAAGGAGCGCGCAAAGAAGGCCTTTGAGGCGTTACGCTTTCTGAGCGTCGCGCCTATTGACGGGGAAGTGAAGCAACAGCCTGGATACGTCGCGCGAACGGTTGTCGCGACGACCGAGACAGACCCCAATATCGAGTACACGATTGAGAAGCAGCAACGCACACGCGATTCAGGCGACAAGCTCTGGAAAGTCTACGCGCCGCGTTGGCCGCTCACGCAGGACAAGAAGTATTGGTACAAGACCGACACCAGTTCCGACGAGCTCGACGGCCACTATTTCTTCTATCCGCTGTATTACGACTTGGTTGCGGACACGGACGAGGAGAAGGAGCGTGTGCGCGAAGTCGTTCGCAATCTCACCGATCACCTGGTGCGCAACGACTTTTGTCTCGTGGACTTCGACGGCACGCCCACGCGCTGGTCGATCTATGCGCCAAACGAACTCAACCACAATCACATGTGGTATTCGGAGCGCGGGCTGAAATCGCTGAGCATGCTGTCGTATCTCACCGTGGCCGAACACGTAACGGGCGATGCGAAGTATAGCGAGGCCATCAAGATGCTTCGCGAACAGCATTCCTACGACACCAACGCGATGATTACCAAAGTTCAGCGCGGAGTTGGTTCGGGCAACCAGTCCGACGACGAGATGGCGATTATGTGTTACTACAATCTCGTCAAGTACACGAAGGACCCGAAACTCAAAGAAGAGATGACCTACTCATTCTACAAGTATTGGATTCTCGACTACCCAGAGATGAACCCCTTCTTCAACTTCGCGTACGCGGCCTCGGGCCTCGGCGTCAAGTACACCAATCCTTGGGGAACGCACGATATTTCGCCGTGGGCCGATTGGCTTACGGATTCGGTCGATACGCTGAAGCGCTTCCCGCTCGACCGGTTCGATTGGGCGCACAAGAATAGTCACCGAATCGACCTCGTCATGCTGCCCCGGCAACAAGCATTGGAGCCGTACGAACCCGACCACCCCGTCCATCGCGGCTACCGCGTCAATGGCAAATGTCTGCCTGTGGACGAGCGCCACTTCAACCACTGGAACACCGATCCCTGGGCGTTGAACTACGGCGGCAATGGCAACGAACTCGCCGACGGCGCGGTGTTTCTGCTGCCGTATTACATGGGGTTGTATCACGGGTTCGTCAAGTAGGCGGAGAGAAATGCGCGACCGGTAACGCTGCCCAGTAGATGTACAGATCCCTCGCAAGGACTTGGAATTGCATCGCTCCGCGCCTATCATCGGAGATGCATTGGCACTTGTTTGCCGTGCGAAACCACGAGGGGGAAGATCAAATGACATATCTGCGTATCACCGCGGTCGTTGCGGTACTTGTCGGGTGCGGTTTGGCGGGGGCAGCCGCCGGAACCTATGCAGAACTGCCTGTCGCGGAAACCGATGACGCAATCATGGCGTCGCCTGCCGACGTGCAGGATATGCTCGCGTGGACTGGCGAGGCCTTCGGCGGGTCTTCCCGGACCGCCGTGCCGGGGCGCGTTGCGCTGAAGGTGATTCGCCAGGACCACAGCGTGCTTCACTTCGGACAATCGTGCATCGACACCCCCATCGTCATTGGGTCGAAGCCATTCGAACACGGACTGGGGACCCACGCCAACAGCGAGATCGCCGTGAGCGTGCCGAAAGGCGCGAAGACGTTTCATGCGGAGATCGGCGTCGATAACAATTTCAACACGCAGGGCAAGAACGGCAGCGTCGAATTCAGCGTGACGGTTGACGGCAAGGAAGCGTTTCGTTCCGCGGTTCTCGTGGGTGGGGGCGAACCGGTGGCAGTCGACTTGCCGCTCGCCGAGGACGCGAAGGATCTCCTGCTGAAAGTGGACACGACTGCCGACGGCGCTTCGTGCGACCAGGCGGATTGGGCAGACGCCCGATTCGAGATGAGCGACGGCTCGGTGCGCTGGCTCGACGACAATCAGAGCAAGCTCCTGTTTCTCGGCGCGAATGCGCCGTTCTCGTTCACGTACAACGGCGTGCCGTCGCGTGAATTCTTGGCGACATGGAAACGCGAAGCCAAGTCCGAGGAGCAGTCCGACCGCATTGTCGATACCATCCGATGGACCGATCCGGCCACGGCCTTGTCGGTTTCGGCGATTGTGACGAGTTACAAGCGCTATCCCGCCGTGGACTGGGTGCTGCATTTCGATAACGGCGGCGCGAAGGACACGCCGATCCTCGAGGACATTCAAGCCCTCGACGTGAACCTGCGCACGGGGTACGCGCAGACGGCGGCGCACGTGCACCAGCTCGAAGGCGATGCCTGCGGCGAGAACTCGTTCACGCCCAAGACGCACGCCGTGGCCGCAAAAGAGAGCTACGTCATCGCACCCACCGGCGGGCGTCCGTCTTCCATCAGTGCGTTCCCGTTCTACAACGTGCAATATGGCGACACCGGTCTCATCACCGCCGTTGGCTGGACTGGCCAATGGGCCGCGAAATTCGACCGCGCGGAGAACGGCCCGATGCGCATGACCGCGGGCATGGAACTGACGCATCTCCTGCTGCATCCCGGAGAAAGCATCCGCACGCCGAGGATTGTCATGCTCGCGTGGAAGGGCGACAGGCAGCGGGCGCAAAACCAATGGCGTAGGCTGATGTTGTTCAAATATGCGCCGCGCCTTGATGGCAAGATCGTGCAACTTCCGACCGCGCTGCAGACCTTCGACCGTTACCGCCTTCGTCCAGGTTGGGCAACCGAGGCTGGGCAAATCCAGGCTGCGCAAACCGCGAAGGCGCTGGGCTGCGACACGTATTGGTTCGACGCCGCATGGTTCCCCGGCGATTTTCCCGACGGCGTGGGGAATTGGTTTGCCAAGCCTCAGGAGTTTCCAAACGGATTGAAGCCCGTTGGCGACGTGTGCCGGGAGAACGGCATGCGGTTTGTCTTGTGGTTTGAACCGGAGCGCGTCGCGCCTAACACGCAGATCGCAAAGGAACATCCGGAGTTTGTACTGGGCAGCGGCAACGGGGGCCTGTTCAATCTCGGCGATCCGGCCGCGCGCCGGTGGTTGACGGACCTGCTCTCGAAGCGCATCACCGAGTACGGCATCACCTTCTATCGCAACGATTTCAACATGGACCCGTTGTCGTTCTGGCGCGGCAACGATACCCCCGACCGGCAAGGCATGAGCGAGATTCGCTACGTCGAAGGCCTGTACGCCATGTGGGACGAATTGCGCGCGACGCATCCGGGATTACTCATCGACAATTGTTCCAGCGGCGGCCGGCGCATCGACATCGAGATGTGTTCGCGCTCCTTGCCGCTGTGGCGCAGCGATACCAGTTGCTCGCCCGGACATCCCGAATGGAACCAGTTGCAGTCCTCCGCGCTCAGCCAGTTTGTGCCGCTGCACACGGCGTGCGTGTGGACGCCGGACGCGTATGAAGTGCGTAGCGCGGCCACCGGCGGAGCGCTTTGCCAATTCGCATATCTCGACGACGGGTTCCCGATGGACCGCGCGAAAGAACTTGTCGAGGAAGCGAAGATCAGCGAGCCCTATTGGTACGGCGATTTCTATCCGCTCACTTCGCCCGCCACGGCCCCCGACAACTTCGTGGCGTATCAACTGCACCGTCCCGATCTCGATGCGGGTATTGTGCTCGCGTTTCGCCATCGCGAGTGCCGTATGTTCGGCCTGATCCTCGGCATCGAAGGTGTGCGTCCCGACGGACAGTACACCGTAGAATTCATAGACGACGCCGGTGAGCGCACCGAGCAAACCATGACCGGCCAAGATCTCGCGACCAACCTCGGCCTTCGCATCCCCAACGGCGGCGGAAGTCTGCTCGTGCGCTATCGCCCCGCGGACGCCAAATGAGCTGAGTAACGATTGAGCGATCGACACGGAGGGAAAGGCATTCCTGTCTTTCCCTCCGTCTTCTTCATGCCCGCCCGTTCCTCATCAACCGGACCGGCTCAAATCCGCCCAACTTAGTACAAGTCTTGAATTAAGTTCATATCAAATCTCAAATTTGAGATTTCAAATCCACTCCTACTTCGCCAATCCCAAATCCTCGTCCAGTATCCCGTCCAGCATCAGGTTGGCGATGCGCGGCCCTTTATCCGTCATCGTCACCCACACGACTTCGTCGAACTCGCCGTGCTCGATGCCCCGCATCTTGCTGCTGCCGCCCGTCGTCGCGAAGACGAAATACTTGTGGCCGTGCCGCTCGTACTTCTTGTAGTTGTGCCAATGGCCCGCGAATACGGTGTGCGGACGCCCCTTGAGCAGCTCCTCGAACTTCGGCCAGCCGGAATCGTCTTCAATGCCCCAGAGCGGCTTGTGCATGAACACGAGGGTCCAGCGTGCGTCGGCGTTCTCCTCAAGCGCCTTCTTCATGTAGGCGATCTGCGCGTCGCTCATGTGCGTAGGTGGCGGGTCTTCCGTGTTCAGGCACAGAAACAGCACGTCGCGGTACCGGAAATGGTAGTACGCCGGGCCCCAGTGCCGCCGCCATTCCTCCGCCATCGCATCCGTGCGGATATCGTGATTTCCCGGCACCAGAAAGAATGGCATCTCCAATACGCCGACGATGCCTTTGAACTCTTCCCATTGCCGGTTCATCTCCGCTACGTCGGTCTTGTGACCCTCCGTAAGGTCGCCGATGCTCATGACGAATTCGGGTTGGAGCAGGTTAATCTTGCCCATTGCCGATTGGAATATGCCGGGCCGCTCGCCGCCCGCGCGGTCGGAGACAATCGCGAAGTGGAACTTGTTCGGATCGTTGTTGAGATCGAGGCTCGTCCACGGCACGGGTTTTTCGTGCAGAGGGACTTCTACCTTGCGCCCGCTTCCAGTCGCACAACCGGCGAGCAGAAGCATGAATGCAAACGAGAGTACGAAGAAAGTTCGATTTCGCATGAAGGACTCCTGGTGTGTTGTGAGCCAGCCGGATGATGTGCGCAAGTTTGGGGCGGATGCTTCCATCGCGTCTACGACTTTGCGGTTAGGAGTTCACGCACATGCACCATGTCGCTACGCAATATGGGCCGCGCCTGTGTCGCACGGATTGTGGCGAGGGCGATGGTCTCTCCCGTCAACGTGATGAATTCGACCTCGTACGCTTCGCCGCCCTTATGAACGTGCACGACAGTTCCCACGTCTCCGGCCTTCATGCCGTCTGCCTGCAGGTCTTCCGTCAGGACTATGCAATCATGCTCGTTCATCTGCTCGACGATCTTTGCCTCGTCAACTCGCAACGCATGAACAACTGGCAGCTTCATCCGGGAACCTATCCAACCCAACTACATCCTAACAGGTGCCACGATGTCTTGGCTAGCTACATCTAGCGGGCATAAGGATAAAGTATGCTGAGTTGCACCATGAAGGCCGCGGAAAGGAGGACTAGCAGCCCACCGCTGACAGACCAGAAGATTACTCTGCGTGCGGCGCCGTCACGGGGGGCTACACCGTATAGGATGCAGGCAAATCCTATTGCCACAAGCTGGACAAAGATGCCGGTCCCAGTTGTGAGGAACTGTTGTGCTTGAAGCAGCCACAGCCACACTACCGGAAGCGCCAAATCGCGTTTTTCAAACGTCCCCGCCAGTAACGGAGCCGTCCGCAGATTCAGGACAAAGAGCGCGAACCACAGCCCAAACGTTGTGAGGACAAAGGCCACCGGAATCCGCCACACAAGGTGCTCTTCTTCTTCCTTCCAAGGCAGTACGATGTACAGCAGCATATAGACCAGAAACGCGCTGCCTCCCGTAAACAGGAACGCGGCGATGAACACGAGGCGGAGCGTCCACGGGTTGAGTTCCATTGCCTCCGCGATCCCGCCGCACACGCCGCCAAGCTGCCGGTTCTTCCACGACTTGCCCCAGCGCTTGGACGTTGCCGCCATTGGCTCCATGTGTACGGTTGGCCTGCGGGGGGTGCTGTCGAACGCCTGCCGCAGCACAAAATAGTCGTCGTCGGAAATCCGGCCTTCGGCCAGCATCGCCTCCAACTGGTCCAACGAGGTTACATTTGCACTAGCTGCGTCCATTGTCGAGTCCCCTGATTAATTTCGCGCCTTCGGTCGCAGTGATTTCCCCCAGCGCTACCCGTTCCAGGATGCGCTTCTTCTGATCCTCTGCGTTCCGCAATCCTTGGTACGTCTCAATGAGTCGGTCGAGCCGGGTCCGAATCGCCTGGTACCCCATGCCGGAACGATTCGCCAACTCTTTGATGCTGAAATCGGCCAAAAGGAAACTCTCCAGAAACTGCTGCTCCGGGTCCGACAACTGCTGGAACAAGCTCTCCCGAAACCGTCCCCGGATCTCGACGTTGCACGCCGCACAACCCATTGCCGTGGTGCGCATTCCACCGCCGCAGTAGGGGCAGGAGGCGGAAACTGGTTTCTTGGTGTCCATACCCAAGATATACCACAGAAAAGGACAAAAGTAAATAAAAATTCGACCCAGCGCGGATTATGTCGAATTATATTCGATAGCTGATGAGCGCCGTGGAAGCCAAGCAGCCCCATCTCTATGGACGGATACGTGGAGAACCCCCCCTTGAGAAGTAAGCCCTGGGTGCTTCAGTTGCTAGTGATGGAGTAGACTCAGCGTACAACCGAGGAAAGGGGGTCCGCATGCGAACGTCCAAATATGCAGGGGTTGGGATTCTAGCGTTGCTGGCGCTCTTCGGATGCCATGCGGGCAACGGTGCGCACGTGCAGAAGGCGGCACGAACCACCGAGGCCCACCAAACTCGCAGTGTTATCCATTACGCATTTCCGGATCAATGGACCGCGGAAGAACGTCAGAGCGTCTTGAAAGATAGCGGCACATATCAAGAAGTCTTGTCGCATGACCATATGATTACGTGGGGCTACTGCCGCTTCGAAATCGCCGCCTCGACGTGGGACGCGTTTGTCCGAAAGCTGGATTCCCCAGTAACGAGCCAGAAGGCCCTCCCGGGCGATCGCGAAACTTCCAGCGTGCCTGGACAGATCTTCACGAAGTTATCGGGCAAGGCCATGGCCGAAGACGGAGAGTTCTACGTTGTCCCGTGGTGGACGCCGGAGAAATACGACGGAGCCTATTGTTACTGGTGTTTCCAGATTCCACAACGGCCATTTAGGCGTGTCGTGTGTAAAGTGTGTCCGGGTTCGAAGGGAACGCTTCAGATCTTCATGGCCACCTCGCAAGAATAGCGCCAACAATTTGGCATAGAAATCGCTCACTCGATCACGGGCATCCTCCCGTCACGTCCCGCTGCAAAACCTCCAACTCCCTATAATAAAACGCCTTGCGCACCGTCCCCTTGCCTTGCCGGAAATCGTGTGGTAAAAACCCAATGCAAGGGTCCTGGACAACTAATGTGAGGGTGATAGCTATGAAGGCTCGTACACTTTTACTAACGGGGGTACTCGGTAGTACGGTGTTGTTTCTGGCGGGATGTCCCGCCGCATCTCTGTATTTCGTCAATCTGCAGGATGTTTCTATTGCCGACAACAACATCCTCAATGAAGCCGTCTCGAACATTGACGTGCCGAGTTCATTCACCGTTTCGGACCTCAACGTCAATATCGACATTGAGCACACGGCGGTGGAGGACCTCGATGTGTGGGTAGAGTCTCCCGAGGGAACTACCGTGGCGCTGACATTGACCGAGTCCGGTGAGAACTTCGAGGGCACCATCTTCGACGACGAAGCCGATGACCCTATCGATGACGGTTCGGCGCCGTACACCGGCAGATGGCAAGTCGATTCCAATCTCATTGGCCAGAGTTTGAGCGACTTCGATGGTGAAGACGCGGAGGGCACGTGGAAACTGCACGTGCGCGATACCAACTCCGGCGACGTAGGCTTTATCGAGGGATGGGGCCTCCGGTTCGTCGCCGAATAGCACGCGCTAGCCAATGTGTGTATGCGACAGCCGCTCCGGCTGCCGGGTCAAATGGAAAACAGTTCCCCGCGGGCCGAGGCCCGCGGGGCTCCTATGCGAGTTCATCGCGCAATCGGGTGGAGCCGCTCCCCCATCGCTTCGCCAACCATCTTGCGGATGATCGGCCTATGATTTCGCTTCCATTCCGTTTCGCAGGGAGGGCTGAATCGTAATACCCACGTGCACGAAGGTGGACAGCCAGGCCTCGGCATTCATCACGTAAAACGTGAACGGCGGCTAGACTTCCTGCATCGGCTTTCTATCAGCCGACGTTGCGGAAGAAGCCTCGGGCCCCTCCTGTTCCGCGGACTTCAGAACCATGTCCAGCACGTCCGAGTTCTTGCGCGTGTACTCCTGACCGTCCCGGTCAAGTTGGGTCACGAGTAGTCCGATGCTCTTTATCTCCGCGAAATTCTGACTGGCGGGAAGATACTTGGCGTCTTGAAGGCGTAGCATGATTCCGGCCCAGACATCACGAAGGTTGTTTCGTACGGGCCAGAGCAAGAAGAGGAACAGCGCCAGTAGAATAGCCATGACAATGGCCCCGCCGCCGCTGGTGATGCCCAAGAGCAACCCGAGGGCGAGCAAGGTCGTGCCGACGGTGATGCCCACGCCGACGTAGTACTCAACATTGGTGCGATCCACGCCCGCCTTGGCTTGTTGCTTGCCCAATGATCGAACCAAAGCGATGCCCAGGTACCCTACTGCGAACGCGACAGGCACGCAAAGGAGACGTGCACACATCTGCCATGCCGGACCTGCGAGCGCCGACAGCGCGCCGAAATCGAACAGACTCGCCACGGCAACCGGCACGAGCAGCAAGAACGCGGCATAGATGACAATGCAGACAAAGCGCGCGGCGGTATCCGTAAACGATCCTTCCTTCTCGGGGATATCTGCGAACAGGGTATTCAACTCGCGCTTGATCCAAGGCGCTTGAAAGAGCGCATAGGTCGTGTGCGCCAGCCAGCCGCTGGCCAACACGGCAAGGAAGACGACGGCGGCGATTTGCCACGCGCGCACAACGGAGACTGAAATAACGTCAATGGTGGGCTTGGAGTGGTGTATCCCGGCGATTAGCCACCACGCTCCGGCCCACACGGTGAGCATGACCAGCCAGCCGAAGAGCGTCGTAAGCGAGGAGACGACGCTCTTTTCCGGTGCGATGTGGTCTCCGGACTCTGTCTTGGACCACGGTGCACGCATATACCGGTCGACGCCGTGCTTCAACAGAAGATGCTTTGTCAGTCCCCCGGCAATACGGCCCAGAATCAACCCCGAGACGACGAGGAGGACATCGAGAATGCCGGTCCTTGCGCCTTGGCTGAGTCCGTTCCACCACGCGGTCATTTCGTTCATGGTTTGACTTCTCCATTGCGATGCCTAGCGTTTCTCATACACTAGCACGCCACGGTCTATCAATCCATTAGAACGAAGCTCGCAGGGGCATAGGCATCAAGTTGCGTTTCGAATTTGCCCTTGGTGACGCCAATGCGCTTTCCCAGGCTCTCTCCCCGCAAGTCGCAGGGGTGCACGTGCGAGGTTTTCTCGCATCCCTCCGGCAACGTCACGGTGCACGGCCCGCCCAAGCCGGTTTGTTCCCAAAGGCGCAGCACGCAACCGTCACCGTCGGGGTTGGGGCCAAACGCGGTGAGCAAGATTCCCTCGCGGGAGAGTTGCACGCCAGGTTGGGAGAGAGGCAGCGCGCCGCCGGGTCCGCTCGCGAAGGCGGCGAGCAACGGCATGCGCGCCTCCCACGACCGCGACACCCACGCGCCTTCCGGTTCTCCGGAAGTGACCGCCCACACGCGCACGCGCGAAGACCACGTGCCGCCGATCCATTGCTGGAAATTGGTGCTCCACTGATTGTTGTAGACGTTGACGAAAGCCGTTGCGGTTTTGGGCTGGAAGTCTTTCGAGTAATGCCAGAGCCCCGGGCGTTCGAGACTGACGAGCGGCGAATCCAAGGGGCACAAGGCCACGCCCGCGCAGGTCGCGTCGAGGGCGGCCATGCCGGTATTGAGGCAATACACGTCGTGGTTCGCGCCATAGACGACGTCTTTCGCGGGGTCCACGATCCCGCCCAAGCGCCCCAGCAGGAACCGCGGTTGCGCGACGTTCATCGGAACGCAGAGCCAGCCCGCTTCGGGCCACGGATCGGCGGGCTTGTCTTTGATGGAACACGCGACATCGACAAAGGCGCTGTCGCTGCGGAGCGTCACGACAATTTCAACGGCGTAAGGCAACTCGGGCGTGGGCTCCGCGCGCATAATGGCCACGATGTAGGTGCCGCCTCGTCGATATCCTACACTCCATCCGCGCGGCGAGACAGCGTAATACGGCGCCTGATCCGGCGGCAACAGGCCGGGCTTGTCGAAATCGCCCACGGCCCAATCTGCCTGGCTCTTGGAGTAGGCCTCGAAATAGGCGTGCGTTTCTATCTGGCTGAATCGTTCGTGCAGGTACTGCCCCACTCCGTACGCGCTCGACGTGTCTACGAGTTCGCGGCCCGTCGCTTTATCGACAATGGATGCTATGCACCCTCGATGCAGATCAAGCTTCACTCGAAGTTGCGCATTCTCCATGCAATGCGCGGATTCATCCACTGACAACGCCGGCGCCGCGGCCGGTGCTGCCGATTCGAACACATACGTGCGATACCCAGTACCCGGCACATTCCGTGTCGCCAAGGCTATGGAAGATTCCGACGCAACGTAGGGCACCTCCTCCTTCGTTTCGGCGTCAATCAGACGTCCCACGGGTGTCGCATCAAGCTTGACGCTGACCTGGCCGTCGACCGGCCAAGGTAGCGGGTTGAACACGACGATACGTGGCGCGTCGCCCTTGACCGACTTGGCCAGCGCGTCCAGGCGCTGTATGAGCGCGGGTTTCACGAGGTCCTGCATCGTGTAGACGTAGCTGCCCTTCTCTTGCCACGACGCCTCCAGGTCCTTGTAGGCCCCCTCCGCGTACTTCTGTTTCCACGCGTCGCCGTAGAGGCGCGGGAAGCGCTTCGCGTCGAAGCCCCACGTGTGTTCGCCGAAGAGAAGGCTTTGTTCATAGGCCTTTACGACATCGCCGGCGATGTTTGTCTGCTTGATGCCCCACAACCCAAGCAGCGTGTCGAGCGTCTCCACGGTGGCGATCAGTGGGCGTACGCGGCGCGCGAGGCCGCTCTCCATGGGCATCGACATCACGCCGTGAATCCACGTGTCGGGCAAGTCGCCGCGAATCACGGGTATCTCCGCCTTCTCTTTGATTAAGGCGTCGGCGAAATCGCTCAAGCGCCCGAACTTCACCCGGACGCCCGGTAGCTTCCGCTTTGCCTCGTCCACAAGCCCCGTGATCTGTTCCGGCTTGGGCGGTCCTTGGTTGTCGCCGGTGTGAATGAGCGCAAGCCACGTGCGATACGGCCAGTCCTTCGGCGGGACGAGGCCCGTACCATATTCGACCGAGTACATGGCAAGCACCCGCGAACCGTCGGGGCCTTCCCACCAAAATACAGGTGGCAACTCGGGGCCGCGGCTGGCGGAGTTGCAGCCCATGTGGATGAACTCGACGCCCGCGTGTTTCAACAACGTCGGCATGACCCACGAGTGCGATGGCACGTCCGTCATCTTCGCATCGCGCGGTAACGGCAGCCCCGCCATACGCGCCACCCGCGACGAGAATCCTAACCCGCGCACGAGGTCTTCGAGTTCGAGCGACTCCGTGTGCGTCGTGAAGGGAAGCGCATGCGTGATGAAGCTGCCGTGCTTCAGCGCATCGATCACGCGCGCGCGCCGCGTAGCGTCCTGCGGCTCCTCGAGGATCTTCGCCATGGGCCATCCCGGGATCGTCCAGACAAACCGTTGGTCGCGAGGCAATGCGCGGCTTTGGTCGGCCACGTCCAGCGCCTTGTCGATCATCGTCGTGCGATAGGTCTCGACCACCTTCGACGCGAGGTCCGTGTAGCCAATGTCGTAATGGGTTTTGAAGACGACGACGACCTGGTCGACGTCTGCCGCGGCAGTCATAAATGCCAGAAGCGTTCCCAACATACAGACCCGCAAGTGTCTTTTCATGGCCGCACTCTCCGTGTCGAGAACTTGTATGCTCGCTGAGGCTCCCCCTCGGCTCACTTCCCCTTGTTGCCTCGCTTCGCCTGCTGCTCTTTGCGCGCACGACGCATTCTACTTCGCGCGGTCAAAAAGGCGAAGAGCACAATCCCGGAACAGATCGCAATTGAAACGGGATCATACAAGATGCCGGTATAGCGCATTTGCAGGTCAAGGTCTGCTCGCGGAGCAAAGTTCCCCTGCATGATATTCTTGATGGCCCTGAATATGATGAAGCCGAACATTGCGACGACAACCGCCACACCAAACGCATCCAGGATACGCCGGAGCTTCGCCGAGCGAATCCAACGCGGCTTCTGTCGATCGGGCTTGATTGTCCGGTGTGTAGCCACGACTATACCAAGACTATTGCTTCGTTTCGCCGGTCCATTTCACTTCTGCCACACACGAATGCGCTGCACCATTTCGTCATTCGAAATGGTGCGTCCCGACCGAGAATCTTCGAGTCCGCGCTCGATTATCCTGTCGAATGCTAACTCTCTCATAATTCCTTCGTATGACGCGTCGTCGGGCTGCGCTTCAATTACTTCCGTTATCTTCTTGTTTGTGGTTGCCATATCGCACCGCTCTCTTTGGAGTCTGTTCCCGCGAATAGTGTACATGCTGACGCCCTTTTCGCGTAATGCCTGTCCAGTCCCATGTTCTGAGGTGCGCTGCCTTCTGGTGTAAGCTCATAATTGTCAAGAGACTCCAAGCGCAGCTGGAGCGCACAATGAAGACCGCATCGGAAATACTGGCCATACTTCAGGGTAAGAAGCCGGAATTGGAGCGGCGGTTCAAGATTCGCCGGCTTGCGCTGTTTGGATCGTTTGCGCGTGGCGACCAGCGCGATGACAGTGATATCGATATCCTCGTGGACGTGGACCCTTCAATTGGCCTTGATTTCGTCACCTTGGCTGAAGAATTGGAATCAAGTCTGGGCTCTCGCGTTGACTTGGTTTCGGCCCGCGCTGTCAAGCCGAGGAATTGGGCACATATCGAGCCCGACTTGATCGATGTCTGACCGTACGATCCCAATCTCAATCGCAATTACGGCTGATTGGCAATTGCAGCGAATACAATTGCCCCCTCTCCGGATTCAAGGCGAAGCGTCGCGGTATTGCCGGTTCCGTCCAACTTGGACGTCAATGCAATTGTCTGTCCGTTCACAAGATTCGTCAATGAAGCGACCAGCTTGTCCGCGTGCAGCGTCACGTCTCGCGCCTCGTGCAAATTGTCATTGAGCACAACGGCATACAACCCCTTGGTGTCGGAATCCGTGAAGGTCTGGAGTTGTCCGTCCCCTTCCGTCATGAGGGCCTGGGAGTCGCTCCGCTTCCATCGCCGAATCAGCGCGCTGTGCGGTGCGATGCGCTCGTAGACTCGGCCCAACTCCTCCAACTGCGGCGTCGCGCTGCAATCGGGATTCGTCAACGCATTCGGCCCAAGGTCCGTCTCTGTTTTTGCGAGGACGTTCTTCCATTCTACATCTGGAGTGGGCGCCGTGGCCGTCGAGGGATCGGGCGCCTCTGGGGCGAGTGTGTAACAAACGAACCCCTTCGCGCCGCTACGAAAGCTCTCCCACACCTGCCAACGCATCTCCGCCAACGTTGGCGCGCGCCAATGAAGATAGGCTCCGGGTAGCGCAATGAGGTGCCCTTTCTCGTCGTATTTCCTGGGACCCCAGATGTCGCTGAAGCACATGCCCATCACCCAACCGACGGTCTCAGCCTTCTCCACGGAAACGACCAACGCATTTGCCTCACGCCGATAGAAGCCCTTACTGGAATCGTCCGTGTGGGGACCGTTCGGATCGCCGGGTCCAAAGAAGGGATAGATGTCCACGCACACGACGGGAAGCTTCACGTGTTCCGACACCTGCGGCGCTTGCGGCCACATCAACACGGACGTGCAAAACCGGTCCGGGTCCGCCGCGCGAAATTTCAGTCGCAACGTTTCCAATCTAGGGAAACACTTCTCCTCAGGCTCATCGCTCAACACCCAACCCGCTAGCGTCTTCGAATCACCCGCTGCCTTCAGCACCGAAGGAATCGCCGCGTCGTAATATGTACCGCCGTCCGCCCACCGCCAATCTACTTTTGCCTCGATGGCGTCCACGCTCGGCATCAGCAGAAGTCCCCGCTTCTCGCACTCCGCAATCAGCCGCGGCAAATCGTCCCCGGACATGTTCGTGACCCACAGCAGATTCACGTGATTCGCGTGAAGCGCATCGAGCCGCCGCGTCGCATCGTCCCACCGATCGATCCCGTTCGCCGCCGCGCACGCGCCCACGCGCTCCCAACTCAGATACGCGCCCAACGGCACAAAGTCCGGCGCGCGATCGGCAGGCACGCTCTCATCCGCCGCCGAAGCAAACACCCCCGCGGCAACCACCAATGCGACAAAAGACACTTCTCGCACTCCCCTTGTCACGCACCCTTGTTTGCGATCATGAAGAAGCGGATGAACCGGAAATCTTCATCCTCTCGATTTCCCGTTATTTACGTGTCCCCTTCTTCTCGGAATAGTGGTCAGCCCCCGAGTCTTTCCGAGTTTCGCGGCCTATTCATAGATGTACCAGAACACATCCTCTTTTTGCTCGCCATGCCTGGCAGGCACAAGAATCTGGTAACCCTCTTCCATACGCCTGTACGTGATGACCTGTCCGGACACCTGGTCGATGGGAATCGTCGCAATGACGCTGGGCACGATCGCTTCAAGAGACTCCGGATACGCTCCATTCGCGCGCTTGTAGTCGGATAGCGCGAATGCAACCCCCGTAATCTCCCCCATGAGGGCATCTTCCGCACGACACCGCAATGAGTAGTCCAGTCCAGAGCAGAACATATCTTCATTTATGCCGAAATCGTCGATCGAACTTGATACACGGTCGATAACCCGGTCAACTTCCCGAGCGAACTTATTGCTATCGTCCGACTTAATGTAAGGCTTGAGATACCGGGGTTTGTGCTTTAGCTCGATGGCAGATGCGCGGTCGGCCACTTCGTAGTAAGGTTGGCCCAAAAGCCCGGCATACTCGTCCGCAATGACCATCCGGCGAAATCCAGCCAATTCATTGCTACGATCATCCGGCTTCGATGAGTCGAGAATCAGCACAGGGCTGTCGATCGCAATCGCCGCCAAATGAAACTGGGTGGCGATTTCTTCCTCACGGATAGACGCACGCGCATGGTCGAGGATGACCTGCCGCGTGTCCGAATCAAGCAGCCCCTTTCCATTGGCAAACAACGATGCCCGTATCAGAATTTCGACTCCAAATCGATCCCCAACCGACCAATCCAAAAGTATTGTCGAAGGCTCCATCTCCAAAGCGCGGGCAAGCGAACACATCCTTAGTAGGGATTCCCGGCACCCCGCTTCGTCTCCTCGCTGCGCTCGTGCGATTGCGCGGCACGCAAGCAGAGCATAGGCTCTATCGTGCTGTTGAATCGCTTTGTGCCATTCCTCAACATCATCTGTCGGCGGTAGGTTTGAATAACACACCCCCAAGTCGATTGCCGCCTCGATCTCATTCAGAAATGGAGCTTCAAGTACATACTTGCGGAACTGTTCCTCTACCTCTTCACGCGTCCGACCTGTCGGGTCGAATCGTGCCAGAAATGGAGTCAGATTACCTGCCGCACCCATCGGTCCCAGCCGGCCTGCTAGAGTCTCCATCGTATCGTCAGGCAGTACTCCGGGCTTTCCAATCCCGCCCAAATATATCCTCACAAGCCCGCCCAAAATCTCTCCTTCAATGGCTGGCCACATCTGTGCCAGTGTTTGGTTCAAGTCCCATTCCCGCGAGACGATAGCACCATCCGGAATCGCCGCCCGCTTGGCAGCCAGTTCTTCCTGTGCGCGTTTCTGCTCGGCCTTCCTTGATGCCTTCAATTCCTCGACGGTTTTCCCATAGCGGGCCTTAAGATCCGCATACCCTAACTCTGGAATCCACGTGCTTGCGCTGCCAAGAGGCGTTACCGAGCGCAGTAAGTAACCTACCGCGCACAATCCCCCGGCAATAAGCAGCGCGGCAACTGTCAGCACCATGATGAGAAGTCTGTTGCGTGATTTCACCTTGTTCACTCCACGGGTTACTCGGAATCGCAACAAGAAGCACTGTCCCTGGGGAAATTATGGGCCCGTTCCGATCTCTCTCAACTCCTTCGACTCTTACTTCTTCTTTTCGTGGCTTTCGTGTGCTTCGTGGTTCTCGCTCCCCATTCCCTATTCAGGCTACTGACTACTGAATTCTCTCTACTTGCTCTCGACGATGTTCGACGTGCACTCCCCTTGTTACGCACCCTCTTGCACGGCCATGAAGAATCCAGCGAACCGGAACTCCCTGAACAGGTCCTCCTTCGAATAGGTCGCGCGTCCCACCAGTGGATCGCCGACTACATAAGAGTCGCCATTGTTTTCGAGGATGGTGATGAAATGCCCCGCTGCACCCATATTGACCCCGGCGATGCATGGAACAGCCAACTCCTTCGGCACAGGGCGATCGATACGAAACGTGACTTTCAATCCCCGCCTGCGCAGGGCGCGCGCCAGATACCAATTCTCCGTCCCGGCAACATACGTGTAGCACTCCAACGCAATTTCCTTTTCCGTCGTCTCGATTCCATAGTGTTTCAGAATCGTCGCCACCGACGCGGCCCCGCAACTCGCAGTGCTCTGAATACACACGCCGTCACGCCACGTGTTGCGATAGACATCCGCATCCACCGGCGCGAGGACGGGCTTCGCATACGGCACGGCGATCCCCAGCGTCATCAAGATCATCAAACCATGAATGAAGACGATCCCAACTATGCGCGCGCGGTTCGCCCAATACGCCAACAGACCGGCGGCAATGCCCGTGCCCGATGCCGTCAACTCCGATAGAGGAAACGCGCGAAACGCAAAGTACAACGCAGAGTCGTCGTAGAGATGCAGGTAATACAACGCCATCGACAGCGCGGGAACCGGCGACACGAGCGCGAAAACGTGCCACGTAACGCGTGCCGCCGCGCCTTCGATCTTCGGCGTGATTCGATACGCGGCAAAGAACAACGCAAACGCCAGAATCAGCGCAGGGACGATAAGCGGATTAACGTGCATAGCTTAGCGCGCCACATTCCCGCGCACGACATTCCCTTTTCCCGGAACTCGCAACTTTCCTTCTCCGCGAATCATGTTGCTCTCGACGATGTTGGACGTGCATGTCCCCTCGAACACCATCGCCCTGCGCATCGTTCGCTTCTCTTGGTTGTCGCTGATGATGTTGTGCGCGACGATCGAATCGCTGAGATTCGAGAGATGAATGGCGTCATGCTGTCCGGGGTTCAGGCTCGAGACGTTGAGGATGGTGTTTCCCGTTATGTTCAACCGTTTGTTGGCGTCGCCAACCGCGCGAATCGCTTCCTTGATCATGTACGCAAACGTGTTGCCCGAGATGGTCACGTCATGCGCGCTATTCAGGAGAATCCCCTGCCCCGGCATGAGTTTGTGCCGTTTGCTCTGATCGAATGAGTATCGGTTGAAGGTGTTGCCGGTGATGGTCAACTGACATGCGCCGTCCGTGGCGACGATGGCCTCCTGGGCCTCCAGCACAAACGTGTTTGCGCTTATCGTAATGTCGCGAACCCCTTCCAGGCGAATGCCGTTCGTCTGGCAATCCGCAATCGTGTTCGCGCTGATCGTGTCTCCGTAACATGCCCCGCGC